>NZ_JANXTC010000283.1:0-6045 GCF_025356345.1 Tardiphaga sp. | reverse complement strand
AGGAGGCGCGGGCGCGCATGTCGGGGACGACGGAACCGAGCAGCATCGCGGTTCGCAGCGAGGTCAGCGCATCTTCCGGACGCACGAACAGAGCCGGCGGCGCGCGGCGGCCGGCGCGCTGCAGCGCCGACAGCACCTCGACGATCTCGGCGCGGCGCGATTCCAGTAGGCTACGGGCCTGTGCCTCGCGGGCGTCGAGCGGACGCAGGCGGGCCTCGGCATCGTCGATGCGGGTTTCGATGCCGCGCGCGCGGGCGGCGATATCGATCAGTTGCTGGCTGAGCTTGCCGCGATCCTGACCGAGCGCGGCGATCTCCGCCTTGAGTTTTTCCTGCAGCTCGGCGGCGTTTTTCTGCTGCGCCCGCGTTGCCTGGAGGTCCTGTTCACGTTGTCGGATGATATCGGGAGACGTTGAATTAATTGGCTGCGCCGGAACGGTGACTTGGGCGCCAGCCGGGGACGTCACCGCGACGACCAGACCTATCGACCATACCGCCACCGCCAACGCCACCGCCACCGCCACAGCCTGCGACGGTCCGCGGCGCACGGTATCGCGACAGGGAATATGGGGCCGCGGAGACTGCATCAGTCGATCGTCGCCTGTAATAGGTTTCAAACGCGGTGATACGGGTGGCCCGACAAAATTGTCGCCGCCCGGTAAATCTGTTCCAAAAGCATGACGCGAACCATTTGATGCGGCCAGGTCGCCGAGCCGAATGCAATACTCAGTCTGGCTGTGCGCCGCAATTCGGGCGAAAGTCCGTCCGCGCCGCCGATCAGAAAAATAGTCTGCGGCACCGACTCATCCCGCCACTTACCAAGATGCCGCGCAAAGCTGGCGCTGTCGATACTGCTACCGCGCTCGTCCAGCGCAACGAGGACGGCCTTTTCCGGAACCAACGCCGACATCGCGGAGCCTTCCTCGGCAATGCGGGTGACCGCATCGCGGGCGCGGCTTTCCGAAATTTCATGAATCGCCAGACCGCGAAAACCGAGTTTGCGGCCGATATCGTCGAAGCGAATGCGATAGCGCTCCGCCAGCTCACGCTCCGGGCCCTGCTTGAGCTTGCCGATCGAGATCACAACGAGATGCATCGCCGAAAGATTCAGGTTGGAGGTTTTGGCGTCGTTAGATACCGGCGCTCCGGGCGCGATGCGCTACGCCGTCTTGCTTCGTCGCGCCGGGGCCGTAACAGACTTTGGTGCCTGACGCAGCCGCATTGATGCGCGGCAGCGTGAAGCACGCCGCGGCGCATCCGGGACAGGCAGCTGCTCAGACCGCCTTGAGTTCGATCTTCGCCTCGTCGGCAGCACCGGTCGTCCACAGCCGCTCGAGATTGTAGAACTCGCGCACTTCCGGCCGGAACACATGAACGATGACTTCGCCGGAATCGATCAGCACCCAGTCACAATTCGGGAGGCCCTCGATATGGACCTTCTTGTTGCCGGATTCCTTCAGCCCCTTGGCGACATTCTCGGCCAATGATCCGACATGGCGGTTCGATCTACCGGTGGTCACCACCATGTAGTCGGAAAATGCCGAACGACCGCGCAGGTCGATGGTGACGGTTTCTTCCGCCTTCATGTCGTCGAGACGCTTCAGGATCAGTTCGAGCACTTCGGTCGCGCTGTCGCGCACCTGGGGTCCGGCAAGCGCGACCTTCTTGGCCTTTGTCACCTTCGGCGCGATTGCCTTGGGCAGAGCCACCTTCGGCTCGATTGTCTTTTTGGCGATCACAGCCTTCTTGGCGACAGGGGCCTTTTTCACCGCTGCCTTCTTCGGTGCCGCAGCCTTGGCGGCGGCCTTCTTTGGAGCTGCAGCAGGCTTGGCTGACTTCTTCGTTGCGCCAGCCTTGGATGAAATCTTCGATACAGAAGTGGCCAGGGACCATTCCTTTCACGGTACGGGACGCCGATTCCGACGACCGGTGAACAAGAGTATGCATGTGGGAGGCTTGGATTCAATATTCCAGCTGGGGCCTATAACACTTATCGGGCGAGTGTTGTGGAATTACGTCTTCCAGCTGCCGTCAGGATTGCGCAGCCGGGTCGAGGACAGGCTGAGCTTCAGCCCGGTCAGGAAGGTCCAGGCCGGGGGAAGCCGGTCGGCCAGTGACCGGGCGTCCCTCTCCGGTATCCGGTACCGCGCCAAAGCCTGCGCGGCGGTGCCGGCCAACCCGCGAAGCCCCATTTGCGAACGGTCGATCACCGCAATCGGCACTTCCGCGGCGATTCGCTGCCAGTTCTCCCAGCGGTGGAACTGGGCGAGATTGTCGGCCCCCATGATCCAGACGAAATGCGCGCCCGAACAGCGTTTTCGCAAATAGCTGATGGTATCGACCGTATAGCGGGTGCCGATCACCGTCTCGAGGCAGGTGACGTCGATCCGGGGGTCATCGGCCATATCGCGGGCGGCGGCGGCGCGCTCGGCGAGATCGTGCAGATTACTGTAATCCTTCAGCGGATTACCGGGCGATACCAGCCACCACACCCGATCCAGCCGCAGCCGCTTCAGCGCGAACAGGCTAATCGCCCGGTGCGCCGCATGCGGCGGATTGAACGACCCACCGAGCAGGCCGATTCGCATGCCTTCGCCATGAAACGGAATGTCGTGGCCGACGACTGAATGCGGCGCCAATTCAGTCTCCACGCGCACGACGGGAATGGATCACGGCCGGGTCTGTCCGGTGCCGTGAATCCGGTATTTGAAGCTCGTGAGCTGCTCGGCGCCGACCGGCCCGCGGGCGTGGAATTTGCCGGTAGCGATGCCAATTTCCGCGCCAAACCCAAACTCGCCGCCATCGGCGAACTGCGTCGAGGCATTGTGCAGCACGATCGCGGAATCGACCTCGTTGAGGAATTTGGTGGCGGCGGCGAGATCCTCGGTCACGATCGCATCGGTATGGTGCGAGCCGTGGTCGTGGATATGCGCGATCGCGCCATCGACGCCGTCGACGATCTTCGCGGCGATGATGGCGTCCTCATATTCGGTGTCCCAGTCCTCGCTGATCGCAGGCCTGACGCGCGCATCCACGGCCTGCACGTCGACGTCGCCGCGCACTTCGCAGCCCGCTGCGATCAGCATCTCGACCAGCGGCTTCAGATGCGTCGCGGCGGCCGCGCGATCGACCAGCAGCGTTTCCGCCGCACCGCAGACGCCGGTGCGCCGCATCTTGGCGTTCAGCACGATCGACTTCGCCATCTCGAGCGTCGCGGCATGATCGATATAGACGTGATTGACGCCTTCGAGATGCGCGAACACCGGCACCCGGGCCTCGGCCTCGACACGCGCCACCAGGCTCTTGCCGCCGCGCGGCACGATCACATCAACGCCACCATTCAGACCGCTCAGCAGCAGCCCGACCGCCGCGCGGTCGCGGGTCGGCACCAACGTGATCGCGCCTTCCGGCAGGCCAGCCTCGCGCAGCCCCAGCACGAGGCAGTCGTGAATAGCGCGGCAGGAGCGAAAGCTGTCGGAGCCACCGCGCAGGATCACCGCATTGCCGGATTTCAGGCACAGCACGCCGGCATCGGCCGCGACATTCGGACGGCTTTCGAAGATCACCGCGACGACGCCAAGCGGCACCCGGACGCGCTCGATAATCATGCCGTTCGGCCGTTGCCAGCTTTCGGTGATGGCGCCGACGGGGTCGGGAATATCGTGGATGACGCGAATGCCATCGGCCATCGCATCGACGCGCGCCGGGGTCAGCGTCAGCCGGTCGATGAAGGCCGCGGTAGCGCCATTGCCGCGCACTTCGGCGACATCCTCGGCATTGGCGGCCAGAATGGCGGTCGCCCCGTCACGGATCGCCCGCTCCATCGCGGCAAGCGCGCGATTCTTCTGCTCGGCGGATGCCACCGCCAGCACGCGCGCCGCGGCACGAGCGCCGGCGGCGAGGTCGTTCATCAGCGCCGGCAGGTCGGCCGTGCTGTCGATGGCTTTCAGCGATGCGGTCATATCGGGCCCGGACGGCAAAAGGACTGTTGTCGGCAAAATAGGGACTCGCGACGCTCAGGTCAAAGCGTGTTCGGCATGGCCAGCGCGCAAACGCGAGTCAGGCCGCCCGCACCGACGCCAGGAAATCGCCGACTTCGGCCTGCAACGTCCTGGCCTGCGCTGCCAGCCGGTCGGCCTCGCCAAGCAGGCCGGAGGCCGCCTGGCCGGTCGCCTCGACCGCTTCGCTGACGCCGTTGATGTTCTGCGACACGTGCCGGGCGGAATCCGCGGCTTCCTGGACGTTGCGGGTGATCTCCTGGGTCGCCGCGCCCTGCTGCTGCATCGAGGCTGCGATCGTGGTGGAGATGTCGTTGACCTCGACGATGGTCATCGAGATCCGCTTGATCGCCGCCACCGCGTCGGCGGTCTCGGCCTGGATGGTCTCGATCTGGGCGCGAATGTCGTCCGTCGCCTGCGAGGTTTGCGTCGCCAGCGACTTCACCTCGGAGGCGACCACCGCGAAGCCGCGGCCGGCGTCGCCGGCGCGCGCCGCCTCGATCGTCGCATTCAACGCCAGCAGGTTGGTCTGGCTGGCGATCTGGGTGATGAAGGCGACCACCTCGCCGATCTTCTGCGCGGCATCGGCGAGGCCGGCGACGCTGGCATTGGTCTTTTCGCTCTCTTCATTGGCCTTGCGCGCCACCACGGAGGCCTGCGTTACTTGGCGGCTGATCTCGCTGATCGAGGCCGCCAGTTCCTCTGAAGCCGAAGCGACCGTCTGCACATTGACGGTGGACTCCTCGGCGCCGGCGGCCACCGCCGCCGTGCGCTGCTGCGTGTTCTCGGCATTGGCCGACATCGTCCGCGCGGTGTTCTGCATCGCGGACGCAGCCCCCGACACGGCGCCAACGATACCGCCGATGCGGGCTTCAAAACCATCCGCCATCTCGCGCATCGCCTGCTTCTTCTGCTGCTCGGCCCGCGCGCCGACCTGCTCCTGCTCGGCCTGCAGCGCCTGCATGGCCACCGCGTTGCTCTTGAACACCTGCACCGCCTTGGCCATCTCACCGACTTCATCGCGGCGCGCGGCCTCGGTGATATCGACCGAGAGATCGCCGCCGACCAGCCGCTCCATCTTGTCCTTCAAGCCGGTCAGCGAGTTACTGATGTTCCGGCTCAGCAGCAGGATCAGCCCACCACTGATCAACAGCAGCACCAGGCCGTAGCCCGCCAGCCGATACACCACCGCGTAAAAATCCGCTTCAAGATCATCGATCCAGACGCCCGTCGATATGATCAGGTTCCACGGCTCGAATTTCTTGACGAAGGTCATCTTCGGAAACAGCTCAGTAGCGCCGGTCTCCTTGGGATAGCCATAGGTCGCCATGCCCTCGCCATTCGAGCCCAGCGATGCTTTCAGATTTTCCGACATGTAGCGGCCATCCGGCAGCTTGTTGCCGCGACCGCCTTCGATCTTCGGGACGCCGGCATTCATGAACCACACGCCGTCATTGTCCACGATGGCGACGTAAGAACTGTGATTGTCGAACCACATCGCGCGGCTGATTTCCTTGAACCGCGCCATCGCCTCATCACGCGTCAACTTGCCAGCCCTGACCTGGGCGTCGAACGACTGCGCCTGTTCATGCGCCAGTTCCGCCACTGCCCGGAGCTTGGCGATACGATCGTCCAGCATGCGCTGGTGCAAGATCGAGGTCGAAGTCCAGATCGACACCGCCAGCGACAAGCCGGTCAGCAGCAACACCAGCAGCAGTTTGGTTCGGATCTTGACGGCGTTGATGAAGCTCATGACGGCCTATGCGGTTCGAGGGTCGTCAATAGGGTGGCATTACACTACTAAAATACAGTTAGCCGGTGACATCATGCGTTATTTTTGTCCGTCCGGCTCCGTATTCAGGCGTCAGGCCACCCGTATGGAGGCGAGGAAATCGCCGACTTCGGCCTGCAACGTCCTGGCCTGCGCTGCCAGCCGGTCGGCCTCGCCGAGCAGGCCGGAGGCCGCCTGGCCGGTCGCCTCGACCGCTTCGCTGACGCCGTTGATGTTCTGCGACACGTGCCGGGCGGAATCCGCGGCTTCCTGGACG
>NZ_JANXTC010000256.1:0-9647 GCF_025356345.1 Tardiphaga sp. | reverse complement strand
GTTCGAAGCCGTCCTGCAAAAATACGTCCTTCCAGATGGCAAGGTCCGTTACGGTGCACTGAAGGCCGACCTGGCCCCCCTTACGGACTATGTGCACGCCCTCGGAGCCACACGATCAGATATTGCGCATAGGCCGCGTCCGGGCTGCCCGGATGCAGCGTGACATAACGCGTCGCCGAACCGATGCAGGTATCGTAATCGCCGGCTTCATAGGCGGCGTAGGACGACATCAGCAGCGATTTGCGCGCCCAGTCGGAATACGGATGCTGGCGATCGACTTCCTCGAACTTCTTCGCGGCCGCCTTCGGATCCTTGTTCTGGTTCATGAGGTACAGGCCCTCATTATACAGCTTGTCGGCAGGCTCCTCGACGAAGGTGTCGTCCTTGGTGCTGAACTTGTCCCACAGCGCACCGGTGCCGCAGCCGCTCAATGGAATCGCCAGCGCGGTCAGGCCAAAAGCCAGACGCAGCTGTCGGCCATAGCCGTTGAGCAGGTTGCGCAGTTCGGGCGGAGTACGCTGTGCCGACATATATGAGACCTGACGCCTGTGATGCGGTGCCTGCGCGTCCATCGCGCACGATCGCGGACCTACCGGTAAGGAGCCCGCGGTTGGCCTTCGACCGCGTGCCTGTTTACCCGAATAAAGTCGGTTAACAAACCGGATACGCAGGCATTTCGCCGGGATTAAGGCGAACGCGGTTGCAATACAGTGGCTTATGGTTACCGCGGATGTCCCCGTCCCGACACTGCCGCATCAATGAGTGCAGCGATGCCATGTTGGGATTGGCATAGATGACGACCTTCCGCGCGCCAACCGCGGCGGATAGCCCGACAGGGATGCCAGCCTTCAGGAAACGTCGGGACCGAAGGCCGGAGCGATCATGCCGCCGAGCATGCCGCTGGCGATCTCGGCTGCAACACGCGGACGCCGGGCGGTCGCAACGGGCTCGGCTTCGACGATCTTCCAGGCGCTGCGATCAGCAATCAGCGCCGACAGCACCGCGTGGTTGAGCTTGTGGCCACCACGGACCGACCGGAAGGTCGCGAGCAGCGGCAGACCGGCCAGCGCCAGGTCACCAACGGCGTCGAGCGCCTTGTGACGCACGCATTCGTCGGAATAACGCAGGCCCTCGCTGTTGAGCAGGCGGGTCTCGTCGAACACCACTGAATTTTCGAAGGATGCGCCAAGCGCGAAACCGGCGCTCCAGAGCTGCGCCACGTCGTTCATGCAGCCAAAGGTGCGGGCGCGGGCGATGTCGCGGCGGAAGCTCTGCGGATTGAGGTCGATGATGTAATTCTGACGGCCGATGGCCGGATTGGCGAAATTGATTTCGATTTCAGCGCGGAAACCGCTGCTGTTGGGGCG
Organism: Tardiphaga sp.; assembly: GCF_025356345.1. Taxonomy (GTDB): domain Bacteria; phylum Pseudomonadota; class Alphaproteobacteria; order Rhizobiales; family Xanthobacteraceae; genus Tardiphaga. Next base: position 8,280 of record NZ_JANXTC010000256.1, on the reverse strand, counting down.
CAACTCGCCGAAGGAGTCGCCGATCGCCACCTGAATGGGCTTGAGCACCTGGATGAAGCGACGGCGGGCAGCCTGCTCGACAATGCCGGCCTGGTCGATGGCGGCGACAAAGGCGCTCGCGCTGCCGTCCATGATCGGCACTTCCGGACCATCGACCTCGATGGTGGCATTATCGACGCCCATGCCGCGCAGGGCGGCCAGAACGTGTTCGGCGGTGGAAACCAGCGGACCTTCGCTGTCGCCGATCACCGTCGCAAAGGCGGTCGCAATCACCGATTTGGCGTTGGCCTGGACTTCGCGATCGGGACCATCAAGGCCGGTCCGGACAAAAATAAAACCTGCATCGACAGGTGCAGGTCCGAGGGTCAAGCTGACAGGCAAACCGGAATGGACGCCGACACCGGTGACGGTGGCTTGCGACCAAAGCGTTGTTTGACGGCTAAATTTCATTGGTAACCCACCCACTTGCGACTCACTTCAATCCGGCCAATTCGGCTGTCCGAAGTCCCCGAGTCGCAGCAACCATACCCACTGCCACAAAGTGCGCCACTCACGCTTTTTTACCGATTGTTACCCAACCTCTGCCGCATTCGAGCCAAGGGTTGAACAAGTCTCGCACCTCGAAGCCGCTCTAGAAATTCGAATTATATAAATATGATCAACGACTTGGTGACGAGTTCCTGAAAAATAAAAAGTCCCGACCGTTGCCAGTCGAGACCTTTTTGATCGTCATGATTGTAACAAAACTCAGCTGGTCTGACGGCGCAGGAAGGCCGGGATATCCAGATGGTCGTCGCCCTGTGGCGCGGGGGCCACAGGTGCCGGACGGCCATGCGCATCAAGACCTTGCGGGGCAGGACGGCGGGCGTATTCGGACACCGGCGCCTCATTGCCCATCTGCTGAGCAACGCTGCGCTGTGGCTTGCGTTCAGGCAGCGGCGGCATCGGTGCCATCGCCGGAGCGTGGGAACGGCCGGCCACCGGCGCCTCGGATTCCTCGTCGCGACGGCCGAGACCGACATTGGCGAGGCGCTGCAACAGCGACATCCGAACCTTCTGCGGCTCATCATCCGTTTCACCGCGGGCCTGGCGGATCTCGTTCTGCGCCGGCATCGGCAGGTCCTCGAACTTCGGCATGCGCGGCGCGCGCAAAGGTGCGCGTTCTGCGGCCTGAGGAATGAACTGCTCGGGCAGCGCCGGCTCATGCTCTTCCGCGCGCGGAGCTTCACGATCCGCGAACAGCGACGGCTTCTGCGCGATCGGGCGCACGGTCACGTCGCCGTAATTAGCGGCCTGATTCGACACCTGCGCGACCGGCTGGTTTTCCGGAGCCACCGCGGCGGCAATCGCGGCCAGCGCAGCGCGTTCGTGGTTGCTGGCCGCCGGGCGCGCCGCAGCGGGGGCCTGACCCGGACGCGGCGCATCGGTCTTCTGCGCCGTGGTGGCGACAGCGCGCTGATTGTCGGCGCGCAGCCGGGCGGTCAGATCGGCAAGACGGCTGTCGGGCGCGGCGGCCGCGGCGACGGCATTGGCAACGGAAGCCGGGGGAGCGGCGGCATTGCGGGCCAGCATGGCCTGCTCTATGCCGGTGGCGACCACGGAGACGCGGATCACGCCGTCGAGGGTCTCGTCGAACGTGGCGCCAACAATGATGTTGGCGTCGGCATCGACTTCTTCCCGGATGCGGGTGGCGGCTTCGTCGACTTCGAACAGGGTCAGGTCCTTGCCGCCGGTGATCGAGATCAGCAGGCCGCGCGCGCCCTTCATCGAGGAATCGTCGATCAGCGGGTTGGCAATCGCGGCTTCGGCGGCGGTCAGCGCGCGCTTGTCGCCCGAGGCTTCGCCGGTACCCATCATCGCCTTGCCCATTTCGCGCATCACGGCGCGAACGTCGGCGAAGTCGAGGTTGATGAGGCCTTCCTTGACCATCAGGTCGGTGATGCAGGCAACGCCCGAGTAAAGAACCTGGTCGGCCATCGCAAAGGCGTCGGCAAAGGTGGTCTTCTCGTTGGCGACCCGGAACAGGTTCTGGTTCGGGATGATCAGCAGCGTATCGACCACCTTGTGAAGCTCAGCGATGCCGGCCTCGGCGGTGCGCATGCGGCGCTGGCCTTCGAAGTGGAACGGTTTTGTAACAACACCGACGGTGAGGATACCCATGTCACGTGCCGTCTTGGCGATCACCGGGGCCGCACCGGTGCCGGTGCCGCCGCCCATGCCGCAAGTGACGAACACCATGTTGGCGCCCGAGAGGTGATCACGGATCTCGTCGATCACTTCCTGCGCGGCGGCCGCCCCGACGTCCGGCTGAGAACCGGCGCCGAGGCCCTGGGTCACCACGGTGCCCATCTGCACGATGCGCTGCGCCTTCGACATGGTCAGCGCCTGCGCATCGGTATTGCCGACGACGAAATCGACTCCCTGCAGACCAGCCGTGATCATGTTGTTGACGGCGTTACCGCCGGCGCCGCCGACACCGAACACGGTGATCCGGGGCTTGAGCTCGCTGATATCAGGGGGGGTCAGGTTGAGTGTCATGGGATTGCCTCTCGATTACGCGCGCGTTGTCTGGTCATGCCGGCGGCCCAAGATCAGACTTTGGGCCGTCAACGTTGAAGATGGAAAAAGGATCACTCGAAGAAATTTCATCAGAAGCCCTCGCGAAGCCATCGTCCGACCTTTCCGAAATAACCGTCGTCGGTGCCCGTCTTGAGCTGACGCGTGTATCGCGGCTCCACATGCTCGAGGTGAGCAAACTGCGGATAGACCAGCAGGCCCGACGGCACAGCGAACGAAGCGCTCTTCGCCTCATTCGGAAGCCGGCCGAAGCCGAGCGGACGACCGACCCGAACCGGGCGGCCAAGAATTCGAGTGCCGAGCTCGACAAGCCCGGTCAGCTGCGAGGCACCGCCGGACAGCACGACCCTCGCCCGCGGCTCGGCCGCAAACGGGGAATCTGCCAGCCGGTCCCGGACCATTTCAAAAATCTCCTCGGCACGCTGCCGCACGATGTTCGCGATCGTGGCGCGGGACACGACCTGCGGAAAATCGCGGTCATTGTCGCCGGCCGTCGGCACGTTCATCATTTCGCGCGTATCGGAGCCGCCAGTCAGCACCGTGCCATATAACGTCTTGATTCGCTCGGCATCTGCGATGCAGCAACCGAGGCCGCGGGCAAGGTCCATCGTGATGTGCTGCCCGCCGACCGCGAATCCGGACGCATGTACGAAACGCCCGCCGGAAAAGGTGGCGATGGTCGTGGTACCGGCGCCCATTTCGACCACGGCGGCACCGAGATCGGTCTCGTCGTCGGTCAGGACCGCGAGACCTGCGACATAAGGACTCGCCGCCATCGCCTCGACATTGAGGTGGCAGCGTTCGATGACCAGCATCAGGTTGCGGGCGACGGTGGCGTCGGCGGTAACGACATTCATGTCAACGCCGAACTGGCTGGCCACCATGCCCCTGGGGTCGCGAATACCTTTAACGCCGTCCAGCGCGTAACCCACGGGCAATGCATGCAGAACGGTACGGCCCGGAGGGGTCGCATGCTTCATGCCGGTCGAGGTAACCCGCGTGACATCGGCGGCGGTGACCGCGACGCCCTTGATATCGGCGGAGGCCTCGATCAGCTGGCCCTGCAGCCGGCCAGCCGAAACCGACAACAGCACGGATTCGACGCGCACCTTGGCCATGCGCTCGGCCAGCGATACCGCATGGCGCACCGCCTGCTCCGCCTCGCCCATGTCGACCACAGCCCCGGACTTCACGCCGCGGGACTGGATCTGGCTGTAGCCGATCAACTCGATGGCATGGCTGCGACCGCGCAGCGCGTCGCTCGGCGGGCAAGGCCGCAGCCGCGCGATCATGCAGGCTATCTTGCTGGTGCCGACATCAAGCGAGGCCACCAGCGCGGTGCGGTTGGGAGCCATCTGGCGGGTCTTCGGCGCCTGGTTGCGATCAAGACTGGTCATGCGGCACCAGCCTTCTTCTTGTCGGTCTTGTCCTTGGCCTTGAACAGGTCGTCGCGCGCCTTGGCGGCATCTTCGGACAGCCGGACCGTCAGCCGGTCCTGCAGACGCATGTCGATAGCGACGATATCACGCGAGAACAAATGGTCATCCTTGTCGAGCTTGCTGAGCATGGCCAGCGCATTGCCGACATCGTTTTCCGGCAGGCGGACGTCGAGCCCGTCATTGAGACGCAGGTTCCAGCGCCGTTCGCCGACCAGGATGGCAGCTTTGGTAACGGTGCGGACCTGCGGATAGCGGTCGAGCAGCGCGATAAAATCCTTGGCGCGGCTATCGGCGCCTTTGCCTACTACCAGCGGCAACGAAGCGAAACGGCGCGACACATAGGTTTCAAGCACCGCGCCGTCATCGGCGATGACCGAGAGGCGGCCGTCCTGCTGCCAAAGCGCGAAAGCGGTGCGCTCGGTAACATCGATCTGCAGCCGGTCAGGATACAGCTTCAGCACGTTGGCGTCGGCAATCCACGGATTGGCCTTGAGCTTGTCGCGCACCGTGGCGGCATCGAGGAACAGCAGCGACGAGCGGCCATTGACGCCGCCGATCGCCAGAATTTCGTCCTGGGTGAGCTGCTTGCGGCCGTTCAGGGTGACCGAAGCGATACGGAACCCGGCGGCATTGGCGGCGGCGTTTCGGGTATCGCTAAAGGCTTCGACCAGTTCATCGAGGTGATCACCCTTGACCACCCCCAGCGCGACGCTGCCGAGCAGCATCACGACCGTAGCCGCGATGCCGACCCGACGCGGGGTGTAACGTTCAAAGGCAGCGATCAGGCGGTTCGGATTCTGTTCGCGGACGACGGGTTTGCGGAACTGGAACCGGGCCAGCAAACGGACAAGCGGCAGCAACTGCTCGCGAAGCAGTATGACTGCTCCCTTGGCAGCCATTTTAAGGTCAGCTGGGGGCCCCAAAGGTCTCACCGACCGGGAGGGGCGTCCTGCACCATCCATTGCACGCGCTCATCACATGTTGTGCCCGCCTTCGATACGGGCTCTGGCACGGGTGAAATCTGGTCATGCCGGGGATGGGTAAGGCCTCACGCCCGGCGGCCAGGCGCACCTGCGCCTCCAACCTTGACCTTCGGACTTCCTGGTAAACAAAGTGTAAAGAAGGTTCGGACAGGACGCGTTTTAATGCGACGGCAGAACAGTTTAGCCGGACTGTGGCGAATCCGTTGGATGGAACCGGACGCGCGGCGGAACATGCCGCCGTCGTCAGCCCGAGCTGCGGCTGACGTCAAAAACGGCTGGTGCAGGCCCGGAATTCGGTGCGGATTGAACATTCCGGGGTTCCGGGTTCGCTGGCGGCGGGGCCGCTACCGCCTTGGAGCGACAGCAATTACGATCCTGCAGCGCGCTTGGTGGCCAGCGCAATCTGACCATGCAAAAAATCAACGAAACCGACGCCCTGCGCGGCGAGCGCCTTCGGATACAGCGACGCCTTGGTAAGCCCGGGCAGCGTGTTGGTCTCGAGATAGACCGGTCCGTTGGCGGAGATGATGAAATCCGATCGCGAATACCCCCGACACGACGTCGCCTGATGGGCCAGAACCGCAAAATCCATGATGGCCCGGCTGATTTCCGGCGCGAAACGGCCCGGGCAGATTTCCTGGGTCGATTTGGCGAGATATTTCGCCTCGTAATCGAAGCCGCCCTCCGCCGGGATGATTTCAATCGGCGGCAGCGCGATCAGCGAACCGTCGGCCTGCTCCAGCACCGCGCAGGTGCCTTCCACGCCGGCCACGAATGGCTCGACAACATAGTCCTCAGACTTCGCGGCATGGCGAACGGCAACCAGATCCTGACTGGCATTGACGAAGATCAGGCCGTAGCTCGAGCCATCGCGGGCTGGCTTGGCGATCAGCCGGCCATGCTCGGCGAGCGCCGCTTCCAGATAATCCAGCGCGATGCTGGACGCCGTGGGTACGCCGGCCAGCGCCGCGAAGCGCTTGGCGGCGATCTTGTCGAAGGCGAGATTCGACGACGCCGAGCCGGACCCGGTGAAGGCGATGCCGCGCATCTCGCACAACAACTGCAATTCGCCGTTCTCCGCGGTGCCGCCGTGCAGCCCGAGCAGCAGCACGCGGTTCTCCGCTTTGGCCATGTCGAGCGCCGCCGCAAGCAACCCCAGGCTGGCGCTGCCAGGCTGAAACGGCTCCTCGAACGGCCGGGCATGAGCCAACAGGGTTTCCGGCAGGGTCGGATAGACGCGATCGTCAACGTCCCAGAACCACAGCTCGGCCTCCGGCAGCGCCGTATGCAGTGCCTGCGCCGTGGCCACCGAGACCAGCCGCTCCTTGTTCAGGCCTCCGAACAGAATGGTTATCCGCATTGATTCAGTTCGCTCCGTCATGCCCCACCCCAATCCGCTTGATTTCCCAGTGCAGGTCAATGCCGCTATGCGCCAGTACGCGGGCGCGCACAGTGTCGCCGAGCGTCTCGATATCGGCCGCGGTGGCATCGCCGGTGTTGATCAGGAAATTGCAGTGCATCTCCGACACCTGCGCGGCCCCGACGCGCAGCCCGCGACAGCCGGCGGCGTCGACCAGCTTCCAGGCGCTGTGGCCGGGCGGGTTCTTGAACGTCGAGCCGCCGGTCTTTTCGCGGATCGGCTGAGCGGTCTCACGGTGCGCCTGCACGCCGTCCATCCGCGCACGGATCACCGCCGGTTCCGCGATGACACCGCGAAAGGTCGCGGACGTAAAGATGACCGAGGGATCGACGCCCGAATGACGATAGACGAACTGCATCGCGGCGTTGTCGAACACTTGCTTCGCGCCGTCGCGGCCGATGCCGGTGGCGGCGATCAGCACATCCTTGGTCTCGCCGCCATTGGCGCCGGCATTCATCCGCAGCGCGCCACCAATCGAGCCGGGAATGCCGAAGTAGAATTCGAGGCCGCTGATATTGGCGGCTGCCGCGGTCTCGGCCACGCGTTTGTCCAGCGCCGCGGTACCGGCGGTGACCGTATCATCGCTCGCCATCGTCGCGCCAAAACCGCGCGGGCTGAGGCGGATCACCACCCCCAAAACGCCGCCATCGCGCACGATCAGATTGGAGCCGAGGCCGACCATGGTGACGGGGATTTCGTTCGGAAGATGCGCCAGGAAATAAGCGAGATCATCCTCATCCGCCGGCGTGAACAGGATTTGCGCGGGCCCGCCGACGCGAAACCACGTCAAGGGTGCCAGCACCTCATTCGCCAGCAGCCGCCCACGCAACTCGGGCATCGCGGATTTGAGCGCGGGTGTGATGTCGGGGAAGCCGGACATCGTCACCCCAGCGCCTGTAGCTCGCTCGGCAGCGCATAGGCCCATTGCGTGATATTGCCGGCGCCGAGGCAAACGACCGTGTCACCAGGTTTAGCAACTCCGGCGACGAGCCCTGCAAGCCTGGCGGATTCCTGCAGCGGAAACACTTCTCGATGGCCGTGGGCTCGCAGGCCGAGCACAAAATGATCGCGGTCAATGCCAGCAATTGGCGCTTCACCGGCCGGATAGACCTCGGCGACAATTACCGTATCGGCGTCGTTGAAGCAGGTGCAGAATTCCTCGAACAGCGACTGCAGCCGCGTGAAGCGATGCGGCTGCACCACGGCGATCACTTTACCCTTGGTGGATTCGCGCGCCGCCCGCAGCACCGCGGAAATCTCCACCGGATGGTGACCGTAATCGTCGATGATGGTGACTCCGTTCCACTCGCCGGTCTTGGTGAAGCGGCGGCGAACGCCGCCGAAATTCGCCAGCGCCTTGCGGATGGCGTCGCCGGACATGCCGAGTTCATGCGCCACCGCGATCGCCGCGGTCGCGTTCAGCGCGTTGTGGCGGCCGGGCATCGGCAGCATCAGATTGTCGATGGTCTCGGTCGTGCCGGCCTTGCGGTTGCGGAACACGACGCTGAAGGCGGAGCCGCCATTGCTGGGCTTGAGATCGAGCAATCGCGCATCCGACTGTGGGTTTTCGCCATAGGTGATGATGCGGCGATCCTCGATCTTGCCGACCAGGCTCTGCACCACCGGGTGGTCGATACACATCACCGCAAATCCGTAGAACGGCACGTTCTCGACGAAATGCCGGAACGCGTCCTGTACCGCTTCGAAGGTGCCAAAATGGTCGAGATGCTCGGGATCGACATTGGTGACAATGGCGACGTCGGCGGGCAGCTTCAGGAAGGTGCCGTCGCTCTCGTCCGCCTCCACCACCATCCACTCGCCGGCCCCCAACCGGGCATTGGTGCCATAGGCATTGATAATG
>NZ_JANXTC010000245.1:0-4323 GCF_025356345.1 Tardiphaga sp. | reverse complement strand
CCACAGCGTTTGCTGCCACCCATCCCATGGCGCATCTGCGCATGCGTGAAAGTTTCAGCGGCGTGTTGCTGGAATGGATCGAGACCGGCCGGCTGGATATCGCGGTGCTCTACGACGCCCGGCGCGGCACCAACAGCCTTGCCACGCCTCTGTTGCTGGAAGATCTGTTTCTCATCGAAGCTCCCGATAACCGCGGCACGGCTGCGGTGGAAATCAGCGAACTTGCCAGCCGGGCCTGCCTTCTGCCGGGCCCCGGCAATGGCTTGCGCCGGGTGGTCGATGCCGCGTGCTGGTCTGAGCGGGTGCAGCCGCGGGTGCAGGCCGAGATCGACTGCGTTGCAGCGCTCAAGCAATTGGTCGAACGCGGCATGGGCTGCACGGTGTTGCCATTCGGCGCGGTGCATCGCGAGGTTCAGGAAGGACGACTGCGGGCCCGCCCGTTTTCCAGCCCAGCGATGCGCGCCCTGCTGGTGATCGCGACGCCACCGAATAAGCCGGTAACGCCGCTGATCCGCTCCGTGATCCGCATGCTGCAAACTGAAGTGCATCGGCTAGCGATGCTGGGCGTGCTGCGCGGTGACACCCATGGTCTCGGGACCTGGAATCGAAATGTTGCTGCCGATGAGCAGCCGGCCTGATCCTCAACCGGAATCTGTAAACGCTGCTAAATGCAGCTCAGTCCGGGCAACCTCGCAAAACAGCAACGACCCCCTGATCGTCCATTATCCGCACTAGGTCCCTCGACATCACTGCACGCGTCAGCGACCGTCAGCTTTGCGCCAATAGCAGCCTTTGCGCGTCAGATGGCGACCGAATCGTCAATCGCTTTCACAGTCGAGTCGGCATTGCTTTAGGTGTGTTCTCCGAGATTCGAATCATCTGCCCGAACGTGGCGGCGGCCATCTTATGCATGGCTTGCCGCGGCGCAGCTTGACTTCCACCTCACTGATTCCGAGATCGAATGCGATCTACTTGATCAAGCGCCCGTTCATCACTTCTTAAAAGTCCTCGCGCTCGCGTTGCGTCAGGGTTGCCAGATTTCTTACAATCAGCTTCAACGCGAATACCTTGGCTGACTTTTGGAATCGGTCTCAAGAGCAGCATGAATTGCGTCAAGCAGGGTTTGACCACGCACCGGCTTGGTCAAAAAATCCACAGATCCCGCCTTCATCGCCTGCACGGTCATCGGAATGCCGCGCCGATCGGCGGGGCGCTTGGTGACGTTCATCCGGCCCGGCGCTAGTCACGGCGTGGCCGGGGTGGGGATCGGCGGCCGCCCGAGCAGCAGCAATCCGGCGAAGATCGCGACGATCTCTGCGGCATGGTACCACGCGAGTTGCTCGGCGAGCGACACAAACGAGAACGGCGCGGTGCAAAGCGGCGTCAGATAAAGAATTGCCGCCTCGCACGTCACACCGTTCATCAGCGTACCGGCGAAGGCCAAGGCTAGTCCTATCTTTGCGGAGCTCGTCGGTCGCGTGCCGCCCAGCAGCACCCCCAGCAGCACAACCCAGACTGGCGTGGTCGCGTTGATGAAGCCGACCTCGATGACCAGACTCTCATCGGCGCCGCCCATCAGGAAAAACGAAAACAGCCCGATTCCGACGGCGCCGCCGAGCGTCAACTCGCCGAGTCGCGGACGGATGACGAGCCAGCCCCGACGGAGAGCGGGCCATGCGATGACGGTAAGGATCGCGACCGCCAGCAGCCAGCGCCAGAACACCAGCGCCGGCAACGGCGCCGCATTGCGCGCGACGCGCGCGACCACATGGTTGCTCCCCCACAACGCGGCCGTCGCGATCAGCGCCAGCGTCCCGAGCGAGCGGGAGCCGCCGATCATGCGGACTTGGCGGCAGGCTGGTGGCGCCCGCGCTGCGAGACGTGCCACGGCAGGCAGGCGCGCTCGGCATAGTCGACGAGGAAAAACAGGATGGTGCCGACGATCCCGAGCAACAGCAGCGAGACAAACACCCGCACGGTGTCGAACTGGCCCTGCGCAACCAGGATCTGGAAGCCAATGCCGCGGCTGCCGGCGACAAATTCGCCTACGATCGCTCCCACCAAGGCGAACGAGATCGCCACTTTCATGCCCGCGAACAGGCTCGGCAGCGCGCAGGGGAAGCGGATCTTGAGCAGCACCGTCCAAGCCGATGCCTTCGACACCTTGGCGAGCGCCAGCATGTCGGGATCGACCGAGCGCAGGCCGAGCACCATGTCGATCACGATTGGAAAGATCGCCAGCATCAAGGCGATCGCCACCTTCGGCTCGGGGCCGGTGCCCATCCAGATCACGAACAAAGGCGCCAGCGCCACTTTCGGGATCGAGTTCAGCGCGACCAGCAAGGTGTAGATCGTGCGCTCGAGGAACTTCGAATAGACGATGCCGACCGCCAGCGCGACACCGAGTACCACCGCCAGCGTAAAGCCAAGACATGTCATCCACAGCGTAAAGCCGAGATGGCGCAGAAACAGACCAGGCGTCTCCAGGAAGGCCATGAAGATCGCCGACGGCGCCGGCAGGATCAGCGGCGACGGCTGCAGCAGCCTGACGGCGACTTCCCACAAGATCATCGCTGCCGCAAGCACGATGACGACGTCGCGGGTTTCGTTGTCGCCGAGAAACAGACGCTTTACGAGACCGATCATTCCTTGACTATTCCCAGTTCGGCGAAGTGATGGCGGATACGATGCACATAGGCCACGAATTCCGGCGTGTCGCGCACGGCCAAAAGCCGCGGCCGCGGCAGATCGATAGTGATGATATCGACGACCATACCGGGCGCCTTGCTCATCATCACCACGCGGTCCGACAGGAACACAGCTTCGGCGATCGAATGGGTGATGAACAGCAGGGTCTTGCGGGCATCCTGCCAGATCTGCGCGAGCTCAATGTTGAGATCGTCGCGTGTCATCGCGTCCAGCGCGCCGAACGGCTCGTCCATCAGCAGCAGGTCAGGATCGGCCAGCAGCGCGCGGCAGATCGAGGCGCGCTGCCGCATGCCGCCCGACAATTCCCAGGGAAAGCGATGCTCGAAGCCTCCGAGCCCGAAACGGTTCAGCAACGCCATCGCCCGCGCCCGTTCGTCTCCGGTCGGCTTGCGGGTGAATTCGATCGACAGCATCACGTTGTCGAGGATGGTGCGCCAGTCCAGCAGTACGTCGCGCTGAAACACAACGCCGAGGCGGTCCGGTGTCCCGGTCAATCGCCGGCCCGCGATATATATGCCGCCCGAGGAAACATCCTCGAGCCCGGCGACCAGTTTCAGCAGCGTGCTCTTGCCGCAGCCGGACGGGCCGACCACGCTGACGAATTCGCGGGGCTGGACGTCGAGATTGATGTCGACCAGCGCCGCGACCGGCCCACGTGGGGAAGAATAGGTCTTCCCCACGTGGGCGAGCGATACGTAGGCAGCCGGCTCCGAAGCTGGCGTCGAAGCAGGGTTTTTCAACATGTTACTCAACGAGGCTATTGGTGTAGTAATCAGCTGCTTTCCAACCAGCAGGCAGCACGCCGGCGGCTTCCATCGACTTCGCGGCCGCCTCCCAGTCGGACGCGGCCTGCCAGCCAATTGGCTTGCCCTTCGAGGCCGGGGTGTCGAAATAGTCAAGGGTCAGCTTGATCTGCCCGAGCAGCACCGCCGGATCGAGTTTCGCATCGGGGCGCTCGGCGATCATCGCCTTGACGCCGTCTTCGGGATTGCTGCGCAAGTGCTCCCAGGCGCGCTGCTGCACCTGGATCAGGCGCTTCAGCACAGGTCCCCGGCTGGCGATCACTTCGTCGCGCGCGACCAGGCCATAGCTCGGAAACGAGATACCGGCGTCCGACGCCAGTAGGCACTTCGACGGCCGCGCGGCTTCGGCGAGCGGCACGGCTGAGCCGACCGTCGACATCAGGCCGTCAGCGCGCTTGGCGATGTAGGTGCCCCACAGCGCCGCGGGATCGACCACCTCGACCTTGAGGTCGTCGCGGGTCAGGCCGCCGGCTTTCAGGTAGGTGTCGATGAACGGCGCCCACGGGCTCGCGGCGAATACGACGACGCTCTTGCCGCGCAGATCGGCAACCTTCTGGATCGGCGAGGCCTTGTCGACCAGGACGCACAGATCGGTCTGACGCTGGAAGGTGGCGATCGAGCGGATCGTGGCGCCCTTGGCGCGCGCCGACACAGCCAGCCCGACCTGGACCTGACCGACATCGACCTGTCCGGCATTGACGAGCTGGATCGTATTGCCGGAGCCGCGGCCGTCCTGCACGTCGACGTCGAGCTTGGCCTCCTTGAACCAACCTTTGTTCTGCGCCAGATGCATCGCCGCCTGCACGCCCCA
>NZ_JANXTC010000240.1:0-4294 GCF_025356345.1 Tardiphaga sp. | reverse complement strand
GATCGCGCCGGTACGTCCGCGCACCTTGGTTTCAGTGGCGTCCGGCATCAGCCGGCGCACGTGACCGTAGGGCGAAGCGTCGAGATTGAGTTCGTCGACCTGGTGCTGCGCGAAATATCCGACCGAGAGTTTCTCCGCGCGCGTGACATGGCCGGAGAACGGCGCCAGCCTGTTGGCCAGCAGTTTCACCAGCGTCGATTTGCCATTGCCGTTGGAGCCGAGCAGGGCGATGCGGTCCGCGGTGTCGATGCGCAGCGTGACCTTGTTCAGCACGGGATGCGCGGGATCATAGCCGACCGAAACGTTGTCGACGGCGAGGATCGGCGGCGACAGGATCTTTTCCGGCGCCGGAAACACGATCTCGCGGACGTCCTGGTTGACCAGCGCCGAGATCGGCTTCATCCGCTCCAGCATCTTCATGCGCGACTGTGCCTGTCGGGCTTTTGACGCCACCGCCTTGAAGCGATCGACGAAGCCCTGCAACCGGGCGCGCTCTGCCTCCTGGCGCTTGACGTTCTTGGCGTCGAGCATTTCCTTGTTGGCGCGGAATTCCTCATAGGCCGAATAGGTGCCGCGATAGTGCACCAGCTTGCCGCGGTCGAGATGCAGGATCTGGTCGACCGAGGTGTCGAGCAGATCGCGGTCATGGGAAATGACGATGACAGTGCGCGGGTAATTGGCGAGATGGTCTTCCAGCCACAGCGTGCCTTCGAGATCGAGGTAGTTGGTCGGCTCGTCGAGCAGCAGCAGGTCGGGCGCCGAAAACAACGTCGCCGCCAGCGCCACGCGCATGCGCCAGCCGCCGGAGAATTCCGAGCAGGAGCGTTCCTGGTCGGCGGTCGAGAAGCCGAGGCCGCTGAGGATGGCGGCGGCGCGCGACGGGGCCGAATGGGCGTCGATATCGACGAGGCGGGTCTGGATTTCTGAGATCCGGTCCGGGTCGGTGGCGGTCTCGGCCTCCTCGAGCAGGGAAGCGCGTTCGAGATCGGCCTTCAGCACCACCGAGATCAGGCTTGGCGGGCCGTCAGGGGCTTCCTGGGCGAGGCTGCCGATGCGCCAGCGCGGCGGAATCGAGATGCTGCCGGTTTCCAGCGGCAGGTCGCCGCGAATGGCATGGAACAGGGTGGATTTACCGACGCCGTTGCGGCCGACGAAGCCGACCCGCGAGCCCGGGGTGATCTGGGCGGAGCCCTCGTCAATGAGCAGGCGTCCGGCGATCCGGATCGATATGTCTGTGATTGAAAGCATGCGGGGTGTCACCGCTGCAGCGCACAAAGGCAACCCCGATTCTAACCAATATGCCGGCGAAGGCCGGTATTCCCGACTAGAGGGCCCCGTTGCGATGGTCCTGTCGCTGCATCTCGTCGAGCAACACCTGCAGCCGCGATGGCAAATCACTCGCTTCCGGCCGAAGGCTCTGCCGCAGTCGCTCGCCAATGGCGTTGCAGATCGACGCGCTGGTCATGCGGTCGATGGTGGCCTCGCTCCTGTCGATTCGTTTTTGCATTCTTTGTCCGGCCTTGCCCGTGCGGTTGAGTAATGAGGCAAGTCGTGCCGTCCGGATTTGTTTCAAGATTTATCAAGTTGGGCGATTTTTGGTCAATAAAGGTGAAATTGGCCCTACCAATGGTATCCCGCCCTATGACGGGTGGGATACCATGGCTGCATCAATAGCAGCGGTTGATCACGCGCCAGCGCGGACCCCACGGAGTGGGAACCAGACGGCGAACGTAGCAGCCGCCACCGCCATAATAGCCCGGACCGCCCGCGAAGAAGCGCGGTCCGCCCCAGCCACGGTGAAAACCGCCGCCGCCATGCCAGCCGCCACCATGCCAGCCACCGTGACCACCCCATGCGGAAGCAGCGGTCGGGGCCAAAGCGGCTGCACCCAGCGAAGCCGCTGCAACCAACGTCAATGCCAATTTGCGTAACATTGTCTTCTCCTCAATTCGGCGCCGCGGCGCCTGCGATCGTCTCGCCCCGCGATCTACCGAACGGGGCGCGCTTAACGGCTAAAAACTAGTGCCGGTGCGCTGAACGGAGCCGGGACGACGCTGTCAGGATTGGTTCATGTTCATGAAATCGTTGTCATCTTCGGATACGCCGCGATTGACCTGCGCGGCACTAAGCGACGTTCGGTCTGATCGCTTGCTGATCCGGGGCTGCGTCGATATAAGCGCCACAATCTTCCAACGACTGTTTTTCAAGGATAAATCATGGCTATCGAGCGTACCTTTTCGATTCTGAAGCCCGACGCGACCGAGCGTAACCTGACCGGCGCGATCAACGCCATCATCGAAAAGGCCGGTCTGCGTATCGTCGCGCAGAAGCGCATTCACATGACCCGCAAGCAGGCCGAGACGTTCTATGCCGTGCACAGCGCGCGCCCGTTCTTCGGCGAACTGGTTGATTTCATGATTTCCGGCCCGGTGGTCGTACAGGTCCTGGAAGGCGAGAACGCAGTCCTCAAGCATCGCGACGTGATGGGTGCCACCGATCCGTCGAAGGCTGCCGAGGGTACCATCCGCAAGGTGCACGCCAAGTCGATCGGCGAAAATTCGGTTCACGGTTCGGACGCCGTCGATACCGCCGCGCTTGAGATCGCGCAGTTCTTCGCCGGCAACGAGATCGTCGGCTAAGCAAAAGATTATCCCGGGATGCGCCGCCATCGGCGCGTCCCGGTATCAAACGACAGAATTAATACTGGGGGCGCGCTGTGGACTGGTTGCTGCACATCTTTGATCCGGCGACGATCAAATCGGTCTTCGTTCAATTTCAACAAGAAATGCAACAGCCGGCGTTCTGGCTCGCGGTCGGCAAGATCATCTGGATCAACGTGCTGTTGTCTGGCGACAACGCGCTGGTGATTGCGCTGGCCTGCCGCGGCCTTGAACCGAAGCAGCGGCTGTGGGGCATGATCCTCGGCGCCGCCGCCGCGGTGGTGCTGCGCATCATCTTTACCGGCGTCGTCGCGACGCTCATGGAACTGCCCTACCTCAAGCTGCTGGGCGGTCTGGCGCTGATCGTGATCGCCGCCAAGTTGCTGGTGCCGGAGCCTGAAGAAGAGGACGGCGTTCACGCCGCCTCGCACCTTTGGGCAGCGGTGCAGATCGTGGTTGTCGCCGATATCGTGATGAGCCTCGACAATGTTATCGCGGTCGCGGCCGCCGCCAATGGCAGCGTGCCGCTGCTGATCCTCGGCCTGGCCATCAGCGTGCCGTTGATCGTCGCCGGTGCGGCGCTGATCATGGCCTTGCTGACCAAGCTCCCGGTTCTGGTCTGGCTCGGTGCCGGCCTGCTGGGCTGGGTTGCCGGCGAGGTCATCGCGACCGACCCGGCCATCCTGCCGCTGGTTCACCACCTGTTCAGCGGGGGACTGGGCAGCGGTCTGGACAGCATGATGACCTCGCTCAGCCTCGGTACCCGCTTCACCGGAGGCGGCGATGGCGGTGAGGCTGTTTGCGGTCTGATCGGTGTCGTCGTTGTGCTGGCGGCCGGTACGCTGTGGCGTCGCCGCAGCCAGCACGCCCAGGTCGAGCCCGCGGTCTGACGAAGGCTCGATCGCGATTGGGTAATCCGGGGTCCTGGCGAGCCGTCGCGACGGCTTGCACGGCCGAAATTTCCATGCTGGAATTTCTGCGCAATCGGATTCAGGCCGTTCGACTGTGCCAGGCTTAACGACACACTCAGCAGATCCCGAAAGCCGGCTTGTGGCGCGGCACGCATCACGCGTGGCCGCGTCTTTTTTGTAGCTCACGGAGGAGACAGGCGATGCAGAAGGGCACCGTCAAATGGTTCAATCCCACCAAGGGGTATGGCTTCATCAAACCCAATGTCGGCGACAAGGACGTGTTTGTTCACATTTCCGCCGTCGAGCGCGCGGGGCTCAGCACGCTCAATGAAAACCAGGTGGTGGAATACGAGCTGGTGGAAAACCGCGGCAAATCGTCGGCGGAAAATCTGAAAGTGTCGTAACACGCTGTGAAGCCGCACCCGCGTCCCGGACGCGCTGCGGCATTCTTATGGCGCTGCGCAGGGGCGGGATCCCGGTTACTCAAGTATCGGGACCCGGGCTCTGCGATGCCACACTTCGTATCGCATCGAGCCCGGGGCACAAGTCCTGAGTTACAAAGTTGCCGAAGCGATCAGGCCTTCTTCTTCTTCGCCGCTTTCTTGGCCGGCGCGGCCTTTTTGGCGATTGGCGCCGGCGTCTTCGCTGTCGCGGGTTTCACCGGGATCGGAGCTTCAGCGGCGATGCGCATCGACCTGGCATAGCTGTCGGCGGTGTTGTCGG
>NZ_JANXTC010000225.1:0-7584 GCF_025356345.1 Tardiphaga sp. | reverse complement strand
TATGTTCTATAGCTTCCACCTGTCAAATTAATTGCGATAATTCACCTGCAATTCGAATGAATGGTGCGTTATCGACCGTCGTCGTTTGAAGCTTAGTTTTTAAAATAAATGTAATCGGTTTTTAAGCTGGCGGAGAGGGGGGGATTCGAACCCCCGATAGGCTTGCACCTATGCCGCATTTCGAGTGCGGTACGTTCAACCACTCTGCCACCTCTCCAAGGCGCCAAGAACCCGCGGTCGCCCGCAGGTGGTTGGTCGGTGTTCTAGGCGAGGTTCGCGGATCAGACAAGCCGGATGCGACGTAATTTCTGCAATCCATCACCCTGACCGGCCACAAACGGCCTGACCACTGGCGGCCGCGCCGAAACCAGGCGGCCAGGCAACGCTCAGTCCTTGGCTTTCTTGTCCTTTTTGTCGTCCTTGTCCTTTTCCTTCTTGTCCTTCCTGCGGTTGGTGAAGCGGGCATTGCCGAGGCCCGTTCCGATGGTCAACACGCCCCAATGCTCGCAATCCTGCATGAACGGCACCTCGCTGAGACCCTGGGCGACGCCGTCATTGTGCATCAGCACGGCGGTGTCGTGCGCGCCGATCTGTGGAATGCCTGCCGCCAGCAGCGCCGGCAGGTTGAACTTGCTGCTTTCCCAATTGCCCGGCAGGTTCTGCGCGCCCTTTTCGATGGTGCCGTCCTCGTTGATCACGCCCGGGCAGGAAATCCCGATGAACGGCGCCAGCTTGAAGCCTTCGGCCTCGGCCGCGGTAATGAGGTCCTTCAACATCTTCACCAGCCGCTTCACGGCGCCTTCGCGGGTCGGCTCGTCATCGGCATGACGCCATAAGTCGGACTTCCAGACCGTCGCCTTCGACAGGTCCGGCGCCTTTTTCCAGCGCGATTCCACCACCCCGCAGCGGATGTTGGAGCCACCGATGTCGACCGCCAGGATGGTGTCATGGCCCTCGAAAATCCAGGACGGCGCCAGATGCAGGCAACCCAGCAGCCCGGCCTCGTCCGGATGAAACCGGATCGGAATCATATCGACCTTGAGGCCCTCGGCCTTGAGCAAGAGGCCAGTCCGCGCAATCGCCAGCTCGCCGAGCCGGCTCTGGCGGAAACCGCCACCGACCACGATGCATTCCGTATCGGTCCACGCCTTGCTCTTCAGGAAGCGACGGGTGACGTAGGCCAGCTCCTGGGCAAAATCCTCGATCGCGCCATGGACCAGCGCCGCGGCCGCGATGTCCTCGCCCAGCAGCGCCTCGTCGAGCGTCGACTTGCCGATTTCCTGCGTGGCCTTCTTGCCGAGCGGGTCGTCGCCATTCTTCTGCAGCGGCTTGCGCAGGCCATCGAGGATCCGCTGGAAGGCGCCCTTGCTGGCGCGGTCGCCGAGAAACCCGTCATCGTCCTTCAACTCGATGTTGAAGCTGTCCACATCGACCGAGGGAAGCCGGTTCGCGCCGTGCCTGCCGATGCCGGCGGTCGTCAAAGTGTCGTCAGCCATTTTTACCCCTGCATTGCAAATCGACTGACAATGCGCCGGGAACCGGTTGGTTGCATGGCTCGATCGGCACGGCGGAGGGCCGTCGCCAATCGGCCGAACCTTCGATTTCGTGCTGTTTACCGGACTTTTCCTTGACTCTCCGAGTGGCCCGGCTATAACTCCCGCACCCGGCGCAGGTTTTTCCTCGCGCCGATTGTTTTTGCGCGGCTGGCGGCAACGTCCCCAGGATCGCAAGAATGCGCTGAAATCCTTCGGGATGACCGCGGCAAAACTCAAGAATTAACAAAAAGCCGGCCCGGAGCATCCGAGGTTGGAAAGATCACGAAGGAATATAGAGATGTTCGCAGTCATCAAGACCGGCGGGCGGCAATATCGCGTCGTCGCTGAAGATGTGCTCGAAGTAGGCAAGATTGAAGGCGAAGTTGGAACGATCATCCAGCTCGGCCAGGTTCTGGTGCTCGGCGGCGATACGCCCGTGCTCGGACTTCCGATGGTTGAGGGCGCCACCGTGGCGGCCGAAGTGCTGTCGCACAAGCGCGGCCCGAAGATCATCTCGTTCAAGAAGCGCCGCCGCAAGAATTCGCGCCGCAAGCGTGGTTACCGCGACGAGATCACCGTGCTGCGCATCACCGAGATCCTGGCCGACGGCAAGGCGCCGACGATCGGACCCCGGCCGAAGCGTGAAAAGGCGGTTGTTGTCGCTCCGGTGGAAGCCGAAGACGCAGCCTGATCGAACGCACTATGGCGCGGCGATCCATCGCCGCGACAAGTTGAAAAAATGTGAGATAATTCCGTCAAGGAATTGATCTAGATCTTATCGAAATCGGAGACGGGCTATGGCTCATAAAAAAGCAGGCGGTTCATCGCGAAACGGTCGTGATTCGGCGGGCAAACGCCTCGGAATCAAGATGTATGGCGGCGAGCGCGTAATCCCCGGCAACATCATCGCGCGTCAGCGCGGCACCACCTGGCATCCCGGCCTTAATGTCGGCATGGGTACCGACCATACCCTGTTCGCCAAGGTCGAAGGCCATGTGCAGTTTCGCGCCAAAGCCAACGGCCGCACCTTCGTATCGGTTCTGCCGATTCTCGAAGCCGCGGCCGAATAATACGGTGGACACATTGGAGTCCGCCGGGTCCTGTTGAACCCGCGGACGCCAGACAAGGCTCCAGGGGGAGGCGGGAAACCGGCCTCCCCCTTTCTTTTGGTGCGTCGCCTCGCGGCGCATACAGGAGCCGAAGATGCTGCAGGACATTCCGACCCCGACCTTGCGCGAAAGCAGAGGCTGCGTCCTCGAGACCCAGCGGCTGGCCCTGCGCAAGCCGACGCTCGCGGACGTGAAAGCCATCGTCGAACTCGCCAATGACCGGCGCATCGCCGAGATGACCCGCCGGCTGCCCTTCCCCTATCTGCACGACCACGCGGTGGCCTTCGTCAACTCGCTGGGCGAGGCCAACAGCGACACCGTGTTCCTGATCGAGCTCGATCATCAGCCGATCGGCATGGTCGGCGTCGACTGGCGCGCGCCGGAACTGCCGGAACTTGGCTATTGGCTGGGCGTGGCGCATTGGGGCCAGGGCTTTGCGACCGAGGCCGCGCGCGCGGTGATTGATTTCACCTTCGAGGAATTCAACGTCGCGCATCTGATCTCCAGCGCCCGCGTCGCCAACCCGGCGTCGCGCAACATCCTGGAGAAGTGCGGCTTCCAGTGGAGCGGCGTCGAGTTGCACCGTTTCGAGGCGATCGGTTCATCGACGCCGGTCGACTGCTTCAAGCTCAGCCGCGGTGTGTGGTCGTCGCTGAAGCACTGGGGCGATGCGACGCGGCGATAGGCGCATGCCGTGCGCGCCTGTCGCCGTGCCGCTATGACGCGGTGCGCATGCGACCGATCCCCGGAAGCATCAAACCCGCCGCGGCGATCGCAACAAGGCCCACCAGAAATGCCGACGGGTAGCCGAACCCGCCGGAGACAAGACCGACAACCGGCCCCGTCACGCCGAGGGCGAGATCGAAAAACGCGATGAAGTTGCCGACGGCGCGACCGCGCTGGGCCGGCGGAACGCGGCGTGTGGCAATCACGCCCATGGCCGGAAAGATCAACGAGAAGCCGATCCCCGTAAGGGCTGCGCCGGCCACCGCGTAGGTCGGCGAAGGCGCCAGCCAGAGCAGCACCTGGCCGCAGCCTTCGATCGCCAGCGAGATGCCGACCACCACCGCGGCGCCATGCTTGTCGGTCAGATGCGAACCGACCAGCCGCACCGCGACGTAACCGATCCCGAACGCCGTCATGGCATAGCCGGCGCTGCTCCAGCCTTGCGCGGCATAATCGAGCGGCAGGAACGCCGCCATGCTGGCGAACGGCACGGTGGCCAGCATCAGCAACGTGCCCGGCAGCCAGATCAGGCCGATCACCCGATGGAAAGCAACGCGATCACCGCCGGCAGCCGGGACCACGGCCGGCAGCACCATGGCAATGACGGCCGCGACCAGCGGCATCAGGATGGTCAGCGCGCCGACGCTGGCAAAGCCGGTGGCATCATACGCGGCGAGACCGAGTGGCGCGCCGAGCCCCAGCGCGGCATACATCGCGATGCCCTGCAGGGACATCACCCGGCCGGTGCGGGCAGCCCCGATGCGGCCAATGCCCCAGCTCATGGTCCCCGTGATGAACAGACTCTCGCCGAGCCCGAGCAGGACACGGCCGATCACCAGAATCGCGAGCCTCCCGGTCGGCGTGATCGGCGCCAGCGAGGCGATGTAGAACGCGCCGGCCAATGCGGCCATGGGCAATCCCAGCAGCACCACGCGGCGCGGCCCGTGGCGGTCGCATAGCGTGCCCGCCAAATGGCGCGAGACCACGGTGACCAGCGATTGCACCCCGATCACGCAGCCCACCGTGAAGCCGCTGAATCCGAGATCGCGATGCACGTAGATCGACAGCACCGGCAGCGGCGCGGCGACGGCGAGAAAGCCCAGCAGGACGATGCACACCAGCGGCAACAGACCCGACAGGACCGATCGCTCGGAGGCTTGGTCGATGGAAGAACCGAGGGAGGAAGTAACAGTCACGGCACGCGCCTTTCATATTCCGCCGCGGGAAGCCCGAGGCACGGAATGGCGCGTTGAGTGACGTTAACGCTTACGGATGAACAGAAGTCCTGCTCTCGATGCGCGGCGACGTATCGCATCGATTCGAGCGCGTCAACCGCAGATGCGTAAGGGGGGCGCGCGATCTTCCTGCCCCTCCGCTCACACCGGCGGACTGACTTCCGGCACCTTGCCGAGCTGCCGCTCGCGCAGGAAGATATACAGTCCCGCCGTCACGATGATCGCCGCGCCGATCAGCGTCGCGATCGACGGCACGTCACCGAACACGGCATAGCCGAACAGCACCGCCCAGATGATCATCGTATATTGATACGGCACCACCACGCTGGCCGGTGCCAGCTTCAGCGAGCGGTTGACGCACAACAGCGCACACACCGATGTCACGCCGCCGAACAGGAACATGCCGGCATCGCCGACGCTTGGCGTGACCCAGCCGAACGGCGCCATCACGGCGCCGAAGGCGAGCGAACCCATGAACTGCGTCGAGGCCAGTACGACGTCGGGCGCGGAGCGCAGCGTGCGCGTCAACAGCATCAGACTGGCAAACGACGCGCTGCCGCACAGAGCAATCAATGCCGGCCAGGTAAAGCTCTGTGGCGATGGCTGCAGAGCGATCAGCACGCCGCAGAAGCCGACGGCCACCGCGCTCCAACGTCGCCAGCCGACCTCCTCGCGCAAAAAGATGGCCGAGCCTGCGGTGACGAAAATGGGTACCGCCAGATAGAAGGTGATGACGTCGGCGAGCGGCAGATACACCGTGGCCGCGAAAAACGCAGCGACGTCGACGGTCGACAGCACCATCCGCGCCAGTTGCAGCCGCGGACGCTCGAGCCGCAGGAACTCGGCGCGATATTGCCAGATCGACGGCGACAGGAACAGCAGTGCCGCGATCGCGCGCAGAAACAGCAACTGCCCGACCGAGTGATCGATGACCAGGTATTTGCCGATCGCGTCGCCCAGCGAAAACAGGCAAATGCCGGCCAGCATCAGCCCGATGCCTGCCAGCGCGGGAGACCGCGCATCAGCGCCTGGGGCCTTCATTCCAAACATGGCGGGATGCTCATTTCCGAAGCAAGATCGGTAGAGGGGTTTTGACAGACGATCAACCCGGGCTCGGTGCCCGGCACGGCTGCGTGATGTTACCGATTGACGCGGCGAGACTGAAGTCTCGATACTGACCGCAAATAACATAGGGAAAATGAAATGATTCCGGGTTTTCGCCGTTTGCTGTCGCTGTCCGCCGCCTTGCCTTTACTGGCTGCCGTTCCGGCCCACGCCGACATCGACGTCGCCCGGACGAAGGCGGCTATCCAAACGTCGCTGGACGCGAACTACCCCAAACTCGACGAACTCTACAAGGACCTGCACGCTCATCCGGAACTGGCGTTCCAAGAGGTGAGAACGGCGGCCCGGCTTGCCGCGGAGATGCGCGCGCTAGGCTTCGAGGTGACCGAACAGGTCGGCAAGACAGGCCTCGTCGCGATCTACCGGAACGGTGACGGCCCCACCATCATGGTCCGCACCGAACTTGACGCGCTGCCGATGGAGGAAAAGTCCGGGCTGCCATATGCCAGCCGTGAGAAGACCAACTGGAACGGCGTGGAGACCTTCGTGGCGCATTCATGCGGCCACGATATTCACATGGCGAGCTGGGTCGGGACGGCCAAGACGCTGCTCAGCATGAAGGATCAGTGGCAGGGGACCCTGATGTTCATCGCTCAACCGGCGGAAGAAACCGTCTCCGGTGCCAAGGCGATGCTGGCGGACGGCCTGTTCACCCGGTTCAAAAAGCCTGACTTTGCGTTCGGACTTCACGATTCGCCGCGCGCTTATGGCACCGTGGCGTACCGGGTCGGTGAAATTTCGTCGAATTCCGACAGCCTCGCGATCAAGTTTCGCGGCCGCGGGGGCCATGGCTCGGCGCCGCACCTGACCATCGACCCGGTGCTGATGGCGGCGCGCTTCGTGGTCGATATGCAGGGTGTGATCAGCCGCGAGAAGAGCCCCAGCGAGTTTGGCGTCGTCTCGATCGGCGCCATTCATGGCGGCACCGCCGAGAACATCATTCCGGACGATGTCACCGTGCTTGGGACGATCCGGACCTACAAACCCGACGTGCGGAGCAAAATTCTCGCCGGCATCGAACGCACAGCGAAGGCGGAAGCCATCATGTCCGGCGCGCCCGAACCGGAGATCAAGATCACCGAGGGCGGCAAGGCGGTCGTCAATGACGCGAAAGTCGCGGAAATGTCCGCGAAGGTGTTGCGCGCCGCGTTTGGTGACCAGTTGAAGCCCGCGCCGATCGGCACAGCCAGCGAGGACTTCTCCGAATACGTCAATGCCGGCGTACCGTCGCTATTCTTCAGCATCGGTGTCTATGATCCGCAGCGCGTGGCGGCGGCCGATGCGGGCGGCGCGCAGGTCGCCCCCAACCACTCGCCGTTCTTCGCGCCGGTTCCGAAGCCGACCATCGAGACAGGGATCCAGGCGATGACGCTGGCGGTGCTCAGCGCCTTCGATCAGAGGGCGGCCCGCTGAGGCATGGTTAACCCGCGCCACGGTTTCGACACATGTGTCGGTCGGGGGAATAATTTGCCCGGAAAGATAGCCTTTTCCGGGCAATCCATGGTACGGCAGGCGCATGAAATTTCTCGATGAAGCCAAGGTTTATATCCGCTCCGGCGACGGCGGTAACGGTTGCGTGGCGTTTCGCCGTGAGAAGTATATCGAGTTCGGTGGACCAAGCGGCGGCAATGGCGGTCGCGGCGGTGATGTCATCATCGAAGTCGTCGACGGCCTCAACACGCTGATCGACTATCGCTACCAGCAGCACTTCAAGGCGCCGAAAGGCACCAATGGCATGGGCAAGGACCGCCACGGCGCCAACGGCAAGGCCGTGACGCTGAAGGTGCCGGTCGGCACGCAGATTTTTGACGAGGATCGCGAAACGCTGATCCACGACTTCACCAAGCTCGGCGA
>NZ_JANXTC010000221.1:0-3217 GCF_025356345.1 Tardiphaga sp. | reverse complement strand
ACACGCAGGTCGGATTCCGGCATGCCGATGATGTCGCATACCGCCGTACGCGTCAGATGCGGCATCTGGGTGGTGCAGGTCAGCGTCACCCGGCCGGTCGAGGCATCATAGGAGGCATGGCCGGCGCGGGCCTCCATCGGCGTCGCGTTCTGCCGTCGCGATCGGCCATCGATGCGGATGATCTTGTGCGCGGATTTCCAGATGTCGTCGAAGCCCGGCGTGACGATGCGGCCCTCGACGATGACATTGCCCGCCGCTTCCGCATGTACCAGCGGCGCATCGGCGGCCAGCGCATCCATGGCATCGACCAGCGGTGGCGTCGCGGATATGTCGACCTCGACCAGGTCGGCGAGGTCCTCCGCGAGATCCTTGGCCGGCGCGTAGACGGCGGCGATGGCTTCGCCGGTGAAGCGCACCACGCCATCGGCGAGGATCGGTTGGCCGACCGCGACGTAGTTGAACTTGCTGAGCATCGGCCGGATCGGCTTCAGCGCTTTCAGATCGGCCGCGGTGACGATGGTGGCGCCATCCGGGACATTGATTGCAATGATCGAGCCCGCCGCGACGCCGCTGCGGACGAAACGCACCCAGTGCATCGCCGGGAGATCCGCGGTGAAGCGGCCCTGGCCGGTGACTAGAGCAGGGTCTTCCACGCGTCGCAGCGAGCGCCCGACCCAGTTGGTGCCGGAGCCCTTGGTATGCGCGGTCATGGCAACGAGCGTTCCAGCGCCCGGCGGGTCACCGCGCGGACTAGGTCGCGGCGATATTCCGCGGTGGTCTGGATATCTTCCAGCGGCTCGATCGCGGCGGCGGCGGCCTCGCCGGCGGCGACAAACAGGTCGGGCGAGGGCGCCTGACCGTTCAGCACGGCTTCGGCTTCGCCAATGCGTCGCGCGCGGTCCTCGGCGCCACCGATGCCGACGCGGGCATCGACGATCACGCCATCGACCATACGGTAGGTGACCAGCGCCGCCGCCATGGCAAAGTCGCCGGCGCGGCGGCTGAATTCGTAGAAGCCGAATTTGGTATCGGCCGGCAACAGCGGCAGCCGGACCTCGGCGAGAAATTCATCTTCGGCCAGACAGGTCGACATGATGCCTTCGAGGAAATCCTCCGCCACGACAATGCGTTCGCCGCGCACGCTCTTCAGTACCAGGCTTGCGCCAAGCGTCGCGGCGACCAGGCACCATTCCGAGGATGGATCGGCATGCGCCAGGCTGCCGCAGAACGTACCGCGCATGCGGATCGGATAATGCGCGATATGGCTGGCGACGAAAGCCAGCAAATGGCCCAGCACGCCATCGATCACGGGCCTGTGGAAGGCGCCGTGGCGGGCGCGGGCGCCGATTGAAAGATAATCGCCATCGATCGCGATGCGGTCGAGGCCATCGACTTCGTTGATGTCGATCAGATGCGTCGGCCGCGCCATGCGAAAGGCCATGATCGGCACCAGGCTCTGGCCGCCGGCCAGGATGCGGCCGTCGAGCGGCGCATATTCCGCCAAAGCGATGACGACTTCATCGACCGTCTTCGGAACATGGCGGGTGAACGGCGCTGGTTTCATGCGAAAACCCAGTCAGGAGGACCAAAATTCGCTTGTATGCTAACAATCGTCCCCGCGATGTCAATCTGGCCCGCTGACGCAAATCGATGCGCTCGCTGCCCGCATCGACGGCAGCGCTGTTTTAGCTGAATCTCGATCTGCGGGCACGGCCGATGTCAGCCCGTGCGGTCGAGGGCAAAGTCTTCCAGCAAGGGGGAGTGGCGGCCTGCGATCAGTCCGCCGAGCAGCTGCGTGGCGAGGAAGCTGAAGGTGATGCCATTGCCGCCATAACCATAGGCGGCGTAGACGCAGGAATGGCCGGGTACCGGTCCGATCAGCGGCAGGCCATCGCTGGTGGTGTCGAAGGTGCCGGCCCAACGGAATTCGATATCCAGTTCCGCGCGCGGCCACAGCGCCGCCAGTTTAGCGGTGAGAGCCTCGGCCTTGGCCGGAATCAGCGCGTCGCGGGCATCGGGATCGGTGATGTCCTCGCTGTCCTCGCCGCCAATGATGATGCGACCGGCCTTGGTCGTGCGGGCATAGAGATAGTCCTTGCTGTCCTCCCAGATCAGCGCGCCGCCGCGCCAGCTATTTTGTGGCTGCGGGCGGGTCGCAATCGCCCAGCTTGACGACGGCTTTTGCACCGATGCCGTGACGATGTCGGGCATCACATAGCCGGTGGCGAGGATGACGTGACGCGCCTCGATCACGCCGCCGTCCTTGAGCCCGACGCCGACCGACTGCGCGGCGCAATCGAACGAGACGGCTTCGCCGTCGAACAGCCGGGCGTCGCGGCTGACAGCGACGTTCAGCAACCCGCTGGCCAGCTGCATCGGGTCGGCATCGGCCGAGCCCGGCGACACCAGCGCGCCGGCGCGCGTGATTTCATATTCGGACAACAGGGCATGGTGATCGAGGAAGCTGCCGGGCAGGCCGGCGCGCCGCCGCAAGGCGTGCTCCTCGATCAGTTGTTTCGCGCTGTCGCCGGCGGCGAGATACAGCGAATCCTTGTCGCGCATTTCGCAGGGCAGGTTGAGTTCCCGCACCAGCGCCTTCAACCCGTGAACCGCCTGATAGCTGGCGCGATAGGCCCGTACGGCGCGGTCGAAGCCGTAGAGCTGGGTCAGCTCCTGTAGCGAGCGGTCGATCTCCCACAGCAACATCGAGGTGCTGGCAGCGGTGCTGCCGCGGCCCGGCCTTTCGCGATCGATCAGGATGATGTCGAGGCCTTGCCGCGTCAATTGCTCGGCCATCAGCGATCCGGTAATGCCGCAGCCGACGATCAAGACGTCGCAACGGGTGTTTTCGAGCAGCGGCCGGCGCACCGCGTTGCCGATACCGGCGAACCACGGCGAGCGGCCGCCACGCAGATCGGCTTGCTCGGTATTGGCTGAAGTGAAGTCCTGAATGATTGCACCAAGGGTCGGAATGAAAGGACGGGGATGATAGCGGGCTATCGATCAGACCTTGATCTAGGTCCGGCTTTCGGCAGCGCGATGGCATTTCTGCAGGGGCGGGAATATCCGCGGATGCTCCCGATCGATAAGCGTCCCCACGGCAACGCCAATTCGTCCTTCGGTAAAAACGGAATGTAATCGAGTTGGGCAGCCCGCTATGGATTTCGTGGCGCTGGTTTGCAGGGCGATCGAAGCGAGCGGCAGCATCGAACGTCGG
>NZ_JANXTC010000217.1:0-21444 GCF_025356345.1 Tardiphaga sp. | reverse complement strand
TGCGCCCGGGCACAAAGGTGTTGGGCAATCCATCGGCGCCCATCTCGATGGCGACATCGCGGGTCAGCGCGGTGTCGGAGATCACGCTCAGCGTCGGGATGTCGAGCGTATGGCTGTCGCCGAGTTTGGCGGCCCAGCCGGGATTCAGCGACGCGAGGCCGTCCCGCAATTTCGTACGACTGTCGAGCTCGATCAGATGGCGCTGGCCATAGCTGAAGCCGAGCATCTCGACCCGGGCAAAGCGTTGCAACGCCCAGGCCAGGCAGGTCGCGGAATCCTGGCCGCCGGAGAACAGAACGAGCGCGGTCTGATTCAATAATGTTTCGGTCATGCCGGGGGAATAGCATCGTGCGCCACGGCGGGGAAGTTGCGTCATGTCGTTGGGCGGATTACGCCTGCGAATGATCCCGCCCACCGATCCGGAGCCTTGCATGACCCCTTCCCGCGATATTGCCGGCCTGATTGCCATCATGGCGCAGTTGCGCACGCCGGTGACCGGATGCCCGTGGGACGTCGAGCAGACCTTTGCCAGCATCGCGCCTTATACGATCGAGGAGGCCTATGAGGTTGCCGACGCCATTGCGCGGCATGATCTCGGCGATCTCTGCGAGGAGCTTGGCGATCTCCTTCTGCAGGTCGTGTTCCATGCCCGGATCGCCGAGGAGCAGGACGCGTTTTCGTTCGGTGACGTCGTCGAGGCGATCACGCGAAAGATGATCCGGCGACACCCGCATGTGTTCGCGGACCAGAATGGCCAATTGACGTCGTCCGACGTCAAGGGCGTCTGGGAGCGGATCAAGACGGAGGAGAAGGCGGAGCGCGCCGCGCGGCAGCCTTCGGGCAGCGCGGCGACCTCCTCGCTGCTGGCCAGCGTCAAGGCCGGGCAGCCATCGCTCTCCCATGCGATGGCGCTGCAGCGCAAGGCTTCCAGCGTCGGCTTTGACTGGAACGACCCGCGCGCAGTGCTGGCCAAAATCCGCGAGGAGGCCGACGAGATCGAGGCTGCGCTGGATCGCGGTGACAGCCACGAAGTCGCCGCCGAAACCGGCGACCTGATGTTCGCGCTGGTCAATCTGGCGCGCCATGTCGGCGCCGATCCGGATCTCGCGCTGCGCGGCACCAACGCCAAATTCGAGCGGCGTTTCGGCTATATCGAGCAGGCCCTGGCGGCGACCGGCCGCACGCTGCAGGAAGCGTCATTGCAGGAGATGGACGCGCTGTGGGACGAGGCCAAGGGCAAGGAGTAACTACTCCGTCGGCTCATCCACCGGGTGCAATATCGCGCCGAATTTCGCCATCACCACGTCGCGCTTGGTCTCGTCGACGCGCACGATCATGTCGAAATGGCCGTCACGCAGCTCCTTGACCAGCACTTCGGCGTTGCGATGCAGCCAGCTCACGCCGGCGCCGTCGCCGGCGTCGACCGACAGGTCGAGCGTGATGCGGCTTGCGGCAAGCCGGGTCTCGATCGCGGCGAGCAAATCGTCGATGCCCTCGCCGCTTTCCGCGGAAACCAGGAAGCACGGCTTGTCCGGCGGACGCCGCGCGGCAATGTTGGCGAGGTTTTCGCGCTGATCCGGCGAGACGCGGTCGATCTTGTTCCAGATTTCGAGAATGCGGGCGCTGGCATCGGTATCGATGCCGAGCTGGCGCAGCACCTTGTCGACGTCGCTCTGCTGGGCGTCGGCGTCTTCATGCGAGATGTCGCGGACATGCAGGATGATGTCGGCTTCCAGAACCTCTTCCAGCGTGGCGCGAAACGCCGCGACCAGCTGCGTCGGCAGGTTGGAGATGAAGCCGACCGTGTCGGACAGCATCGCCTTGCCGCCATGCGGCAGCGTCAGCGCGCGCAGCGTCGGATCGAGCGTCGCGAACAGCATGTCGGCGGCCGTGACTTCGGCCTTGGTCAGCCGGTTGAACAGCGTCGACTTGCCAGCGTTGGTGTAGCCGACTAGCGCCACGACGCGGTACGGCACGCGCTGCCGACCAGCGCGGTGCAGCCGTCGCGTCGCCTGTACTTTCTTGATTTCGTTTTCGATCCGCGTGATGCGGTCGCCGATCAGGCGGCGATCCGCCTCGATCTGGGTTTCGCCGGGCCCGCCCATGAAGCCGAAGCCGCCGCGCTGCCGCTCCAGATGGGTCCATGACCGCACCAGCCGGCTGCGCTGATAGTTGAGATGCGCCAGTTCGACCTGCAGCGCGCCTTCCTTGGTCTTGGCGCGGCGGCCGAAGATTTCCAGAATGAGACCGGTGCGGTCGAGCACCTTGGTGTTCCATTCCTTCTCCAGATTGCGCTGCTGGATCGGCGACAGCGCGCAATCCATCACCACCAGTTCGATGTCATGTCCGGTGATCAGACCGACGATTTCCTCGACCTTGCCCTTGCCGAGATAGGTGGCCGGACGGATCTGGCCGAGCGGTGCGATCACGGCCTCGGCAATGGTCAGGCCGATCGCGCGCGCCAGGCCGGTGGCTTCCTCCAGCCGCGCTTCGGAATCGCGGGTTTGATGGTCCGCCTGCGCATCGGCGTCACCGCGCCGTACACGCAGATACGGGCCGATGACGACAACACGTCCGGTCGACTCGCCTGGCGCTGGCTTCGGACGGTCAGCGCTCCCTTCGAAGCTACGGGGTTCCAATCAGGCGTCTTTCAAAAGTTTGTTCAAGCTGGAGCGTCCTCGCCGCCTTCGAACAGCTGGATCGGCGCCCCCGGCATGATGGTCGAGATGGCATGCTTATAGACAAGCTGCGAATGACCGTCACGGCGGAGCAAGAGGCAGAAATTGTCAAACCATGTGACAATGCCCTGCAACTTCACGCCATTCACCAGAAAGATCGTCAGTGGCGTCTTGGTCTTGCGGACGTGGTTGAGGAAGGTGTCCTGTAGATTTTGTGCGCGGTCTGCCGCCATTTTTTTAATCCCGCAGTCTGATTGCATCTTTTTGTTTTTGAACCGGGCGCAGCCCTCTCCGGGGCGTCGCCTTGGCTGTCGCGCTGTTCCCTGAGATCCCCCTCCGGGTACACGACCGAATGATTAGAAAGCAGGCGCGCTTTTTAGGCAAGCCGGTTCCCGGACAGATGGCCTAAAAGGCCCGCGGATTCTCAGGAAATCGCCGAAAACCGATGGAACTCAGCACGCAACCGCTTCGCGATACCGCCGGGCTTGCCATCACCGATCGGCTTGCCGTCGATACTCACCACGGGCATCACGATCTGGCTAGCCGATGACACGAACGCCTCGGCGGCGTGATAGGCCTCATCGGGGGTAAAGCTGCGTTCCTCGAGCTTCATCTGCATCGAGGCCAGCACATCGATCAGCACCGCACGGGTGATGCCGGCAAGAATGCCCGAAGTGGCCGTGCGGGTGACCACCTTGCCATCCTTGGTGACGATCCAGGCGTTGCAGGACGCGCCTTCGGTCACAAAACCATCGGCGTCGACATACCAGGCTTCGTAGGCGCCCTTGTCACGGGCCTCCTGTCTCGCCAGCACGTTGGGCAGCAGACCGACGGTTTTGATATCGACGCGCGGCCAGCGGTTTTCAGCGGTCGTTATCACCTTGACGCCACGCTCCGCCTGCGCCTGGTTCTTGGCGAAATTCAGCGATTTCGCGGTAACGACCAGGCTGGGCTGTACATCGGCCGATGGGAAACCATGGTCGCGATGGGCCACGCCGCGGCTGATCTGCAGATAGACGATGCCATAGCTGATGCGGTTGCGGCGGATCACCTCCTGCATCACGACCTTCAGTGACGCCAAGGGCATCGCCTCACGGATCCGCAATTCGCGCAGCGAGCGTTGCATGCGCGCCATGTGACGCGGAAAATCCACCATCTTGCTGCCGATGATCTCGCATACTTCGTAGATCCCGTCGGCAAATTGATAGCCACGGTCCTCGACGTTCACGGCGGCGTCGCGCAGGTTTTGATAATGACCGTTTACATAGGCGATGCGCGACATGGTACTTCCCGTTGATTGCTTGTCAGCTTGATTGACGACTTTGGCGAATTGCCCCGCCCCATCCCCGTCATTGCGAGGAGCCAAGCGACGAAGCAATCCAGACCGCGTGTGTTGCTCTCTGGATTGCCGCGTCGCTTGGCTCCTCGCAATGACGGTTGTGGGGTCCGGCGATCAATTTATAACACAATCTACCCGACGCCGAGCGCCTTGAGCTTGCGATGTAGCGCGGACCGCTCCATGCCGACGAATTCGGCGGTGCGCGAGATGTTGCCGGAAAAGCGGCTGATCTGGGCGATCAGATAATCGCGTTCGAACACTTCACGCGCCTCGCGCAGCGGCAGCCCCATGATGTGCTCGCCATTATTGCTGGTCGGCATCGACGGCACCATCGAACCGACATCCTGCGGAAGCATGTCGGCCGAGATGATCACCTCCGGCCCGCCGCCGGCGAGAATCATGACGCGCTCCACGTTGTTGCGGAGCTGGCGGATATTGCCGGGCCAGACATGGGACTGCAGCACCGCCATGGCGTCCTGGCCGATCTGCCGCTTCGGTAGGCCGGTGGCAACCGAGATTTGCTCCATGAAATACTCGATCAGCTCCGGGATGTCTTCGCGGTGCTCCGACAGTGGCGGCACCCGAATCGGAACAACCGAGAGCCGATGATAGAGATCTTCCCGGAAACGGCCTTCGGCGATCTCTTCCTCAAGGTTTCGCGCGGTCGAGGAAATGATGCGGACATCGACGTGAACCTTGGTGGTGCCCCCTGCCCGCATGAAAGTCTGGTCGACCAGCACGCGCAGGATCTTGTTCTGGGTATCGCGCGGCAGATCGCCGATCTCGTCGATGAACAAGGTGCCGCCATGGGCTTCCTCCAGCGCACCAGCCTTGCGGGCCTGCTCGCCATTCGATGTCTCGATGCCGAACAATTCGACTTCCATCCGTTCCGGCGTAATCGCCGCGGCGTTGATGACAACGAACGGGCCTTGCGACCGCTGTGAAGCATTATGCAAGGTACGCGCGGCCAGCTCCTTGCCAGCCCCGGACGGTCCAACGATCAGGATGCGGCTGTTGGCCTTCGCGGCGCGGTCGATGGTCTGGCGCAGCTGGTTCATCGCCGCGGACCGGCCGGTCAGCGAACTGGCGACCGGCGCCATCTGCTTCAGTTCCTTGACCTCGCGCTTCAGCCGCCAGGTTTCAAGCGCACGTGTCGCCACCAGGATCAGTCGGTCAGCCTTGAACGGCTTCTCGATGAAGTCGTAGGCGCCGCGCTTGATGGCGGCGACCGCGGTTTCGATATTGCCGTGCCCGGAGATCATCACCACCGGGAGGTAGGCATGGTCGCGCTTTATTTGTTCCAGCAACTGCAGCCCGTCGAGCTTGCTGCCCTGCAGCCAGATGTCCAGGAACACCATGTTGGGACGACGGTTCGATATCTCCTGCAAGGCGGAGTCGCTGTCCCGCGCGGTGCGGGTCGTAAAACCTTCGTCATCCAGAATACCTGCAACCAGGTCCCGGATATCGGCTTCGTCGTCAACGATCAAAATATCATTAGCCATAAATCGTGCTCTGTCTTTTCAGCTGCCGTTAACGGCGACGGCGTCGGGTATTGGTAGTATCTTCTTATCGTTGTTCTTGGCCGTTTTAGGTTCAACGTTTTCAGCGTCCGGCTTTTGTCCGGAAATCGCAAACCTCAGCCGCATCCAGGCGCCGCGGGCGCCGGGCCGGATATTTGAAGCGTCGTTGAGTTCGATGCGACCGCCGTGATCTTCCAGAACGCGGCCGACAATCGCCAAGCCTAGCCCGGTGCCCTTCTCGCGCGTCGTGACATAGGGTTCCAGCAACCGCGAGCGGCTCACCGCCGGCAGACCGATGCCGTTATCGATTACGTCGATCACGATGTCCTCGTTTTCACGGAACGCGACCACCTCGATGTGGCCCTTGCCAAGGGTTTCGGCCGGCACCGCCTCGATGGCCTCGGTAGCGTTCTTGATAATGTTGGTGAGCGCCTGCGAGATCAGGCGGCGATCGAACCGCGCCCGCATCGGTTCATCCTTGATCGTCGCCTCGATATCGACGTCGGGATGACCCACGCGCATCAGAAACACGACCTGACGCACGGTATCGGCGACATCCTCACCCTCGATCACCGGCTTCGGCATCCGCGCAAATCGCGAAAACTCATCGACCATGCGACGGATATCATCAACCTGCCGCACGATGGTATCGGTGCATTGTTCGAAGATCGCCTTGTCCTCGATGATCACCTTGCCGAATTTGCGCTTGATTCGTTCGGCCGATAGCTGGATCGGGGTCAGAGGATTCTTGATCTCGTGAGCGATCCGGCGGGCCACGTCGGCCCAGGCCGAGGTGCGCTGCGCCGATACCAGCTCGGTGATGTCATCGAGCGTGATGATGTAGCTGTCGCGGGACTGGCTGGTCTGCTCGGCACTGACGCGGACCGATAATACGCGATCCTGGCCATCGCGGGTGATGGTGATCTGGCCCTGCACCAGCCGCTGTTTGCCGTCGCGGGCGTTCTGCATCATCTCGTCGAGTTCAGGGACAATTTCGGACAGTGAATGGCCGAGCGTCTCCGATTCGGAATGCCCGATCAGCTTTTCGGCCGAGCGGTTGAGGATGCCCACGCAGCCCGCGCCATCGACGCCGATGATGCCCGCGCTCGCTGACGACAGCACCGCCTCGATGAAGCGGCGGCGGCTGTCGATGACCTCGCTGGCGCTGACCAGCTCGTCGCGCTGGGTCCGCAATTCCTGCGTCATCTTGTTGAATGTTTCGCCGAGATGGGCGAGATCGCCCTCCGACTGGATCACCGGCACCTGAACCTGCAGATCGCCGGTGGAGACGGCATTGGCAGCGCCCATCAGGCGACGGATCGGCGTTACCAGCCAGTTGGCGAAGTTCAGTCCGATCAGCACCGAGGACATCAGGACGGTGAGCGCGATCACGGTGAACATCAGCGCGAAGGCGACCTGGATGCCCAGCCGCCGCGATTCCAGCTCGGCATATTCGGCGACGCTGGCCTGGGTCTGCCGCAATTGCGCGACGACGCGCGGATCGAGCAGACGAGCCACATAGAGGAAGGTGTCGTCGAACGCGCGCAGCCGGATCACGGCGGCCACGTAATTGGCTTCGATGAAGACCGCGATCTGCGGCTCGCTGTCGTTGACGTTCTTCAGGAAGTCCGGAGCGGGCGTGGTGAAGTCCTGACGGATGCCAGTCGCCGATTCCAGCGTCTTGCTGTCCTTGTCGATGATCATCGCGCCCGGCAGGTTGCGCGAGGCGGCACTGGCCGTCAGCAGGCTGAGAAATGTGCCGCGGTCCTGGTCGAATAACGGCCGCGCATGGGAGATGTCATTGGCCATCCCCAGGATGTCGCCGCGAATCAGCTGGGCATGTTCGTGCAGATAGGCGTTGGCGACGATCAGCGAATTCTGGATCACTTCGCGGGTCGGGCCGGAAAACAACCGGTCGAGGCCGCGATCGAGCGTCACATTGGCCACGATCGATACCAGCACCGCCGGCAGCACCGCGATCACCGAGAACAGGCTGACGATCTGGACGTGTAGCCGGGCCGCGGCGCGGCCGCGGCGGCGTGCCTGAACGACTTTCCAGACTTCCCGGGAGATAATCAGGACCAGCAGGAATACGGTCGCCGTGTTGATCAGCAGGAATGTCACGACCACATTATGGGTCGGCGAGATCGGCGTCAGCCCGGTCAACACGACGAAAGTCAGAAAGGCCGAGATCAGCGCCAGGCCGACGGCCAGCGGCGCAAACAGCCTGCGCAGCCGCGACTTCCGCGGTTCAGCCGACAACGGTTCGAAGGTTTGGGCCGTCATGTCTGCGCTGGTCATTCCGGAAATTTGGTAAGCGTGGACGCTCCGCCGCTGTCAGACCGATCCAACAACGTACTGATGCAATCATACAACAATGTTGCTCAATTACGACAATTCCACGGCGTGCGAAAGCCGCGGAAAATGACCCGGAAGCGTTTCATCGTGGCTTGAGGCTGGAATTAATCGATTTGATGCGATCCGCAGATCTGTAGCCCGGATAAGTTGTCCCCGCTGGCGGCGGGACGACTTATCCGGGACAACATTTATCGCGGTTGGGTCGGCCCGGATGTCGCAAGAGCTCACCCGGGCTACGAGGCGCCTAGCCGCCGGATCGATAGACCTGGATGTCGAGATCGCGAATCTTCTTCCGCAGCGTATTGCGGTTGAGGCCGAGCAGATCGGCGGCACGAATCTGGTTGCCGCGGGTCGCCGCCAGAGCCGCGGTCAGCAAGGGCACCTCGATCTCGCGAAGGATGCGGTGATACAGGCCGGGCGGCGGCACGCCGTTCGGAAAGCTGGAGAAGTGGGACGCCAGATAGACCTCGACGGCACCGCCAAGATTATCAACGCCGTTCTGCGTGCTGCCACCCGAGACCACCGCGGGTGGCGCCAGTTCGCCATCGATCACCGAGCCGGTGATGACGTCCTGCGGATACAGCGCCGCAAGCCGGCGGGCGAGATTCTCCAGCTCGCGGACGTTGCCGGGCCAGCGGTGCTGTTTCATCCGCTCCAGCGCCAGCGCGTCGAGCTTCTTCGGCGGCAGGCCATCCTTCTCGGCCAGCGCGAAAAAGTGCCGGATCAGGTCGGGCAGATCCTCGATACGCTCGCGCAACGGAGGAAGACGCAGCGGTACGACGTTGAGGCGGAAGAACAAATCCTCGCGGAACAGACCCTGCTGGATCAGGATCCGGAGATCCTTGTTGGAGGCGGCGACGATTCGGACGTCGGTCTTGATCGGGGTGCGGCCGCCGACCGTGGTGTACTCGCCCTGCTGCAGCACGCGGAGCAACCGGGTCTGAGCTTCCATCGGCATGTCGCCGATTTCGTCGAGGAACAACGTGCCGCCCTCGGCTTGCTCGAAGCGCCCGGACGCGCGGCTGTTGGCGCCGGTAAAGGCACCGCGCTCATGGCCGAACAATTCGGATTCGATCAGGTCGCGCGGGATGGCCGCCATGTTGACCGCGACGAACGGGCCGTTGCGGCGCTTGCCATAGTCGTGCAGCGCGCGTGCGACCAGTTCCTTGCCGGTGCCGGACTCGCCGGAAATCATCACCGTCAGGTCGGTTTGCATCAGGCGCGCCAGCACCCGGTAGATTTCCTGCATCGCCGGCGAACGGCCAACCAGCGGAATCGAATCGAACTCGCCGTCATCGACGCTGCTGGCAACACGTTCCTTTGGCTCCGCCAGCGCACGACCGACGATGGCGATCAGTTCCTTGAGGTCGAACGGTTTTGGAAGGTACTCGTATGCCCCTCGTTCGGACGCGCGGATCGCCGTCATGAACGTGTTCTGCGCGCTCATCACGATGACCGGCAGGTTGGGCCGCATCTTCTTGATCCGCGGCAGCAGGTCGAACGCGTTCTCATCCGGCATCACCACGTCGGTGATGACCAGGTCGCCCTCGCCCTGGCTGACCCAGCGCCACAAGGTCGCTGCGTTGCCGGTGAGGCGAACCTCATAACCGGCCCTCGACAGCGCCTGATTCAGGACGGTGCGGATGGCCGTGTCATCGTCCGCGACCAGAATGCTACCTGCAGCCATTGTTAGTCCTCATCTTCAGTCTTACGAGGTGCGCGTCGATGTCGGGACATCGCCGCTACCCGAATCAAAGTTCTTGGCGGGGTTGAACATCGGCAGCAGCACGCGAAACGTGGTCTTGCGCGGTTGAGACTCGCATTCGATAATTCCGCCGTGATCGCCGACGATCTTTGCAACCAATGCAAGTCCCAGGCCGCTTCCTGTTGGTTTCGTCGTCACAAATGGATCGAACAGATTCGGCAACAGATCCTCGGGCACGCCGGGGCCGTTGTCCTTGACGCAGAATTCCAGCGGCAGCGACACCCGCGATTTCTTGCCGGGCACCGACAGCCTTACGCCGGGCCGAAAGGCGGTGGTGAGCTGGATTTCGCCGTCGCTGCCCAGATCGGCGATCGCCTCGGCGGCGTTCTTGACCAGATTCAGGAACACCTGGATCAGCTGGTCCTGATTGGCCAGCACCGGCGGCAATGACGGGTCGTAATCCACGATGAAGCGGATGTTGCGGGCAAAGCCGGACTGCGCGAGGCGCTTCACATGGTCGAGCACCGAATGAATATTGACGGGGCCGCGCGCCACCGGCCGATCGTCGCCAAAAACCTCCATGCGGTCGACCAGCGTGACGATGCGATCGGCCTCGTCACAGATCAGCCGGGTCAGCATGCGGTCTTCCGAGGAAGCCGCCTGCTCCAGCAGCTGCGCCGCGCCGCGGATGCCGGACAGCGGGTTCTTGATCTCATGCGCCAGCATCGCCGCCAGCGCGATCACCGAGCGCGCGGCGCTGCGGTGCGTCAACTGCCGGTCCATCTTGTCGGCGATGGTGCGTTCCTGCAGCATCACAACGATATGGCCAGGTCGCTCGGTCAGCGGCGCGACATGCAGATCAACCTGGCGGTCACCGCCGATCCGCGGCGTACCGAGGTCGACCTTGTATTCATTGACCGGTGAGTTCTGGGAACGGACCTGATCGATCAGCGCCAGCAGCGGGCTGCCGAACGGCACCAGCTCCTTAAGCGACTGCCGGCGTAAAAATTGCGCGGAAATCTCGAAGAAGGATTCGGCGGCCATGTTGGCATCGACGATCTTGCCGTCCGGGGCAATCAACAGCACCGGATTGGGCAAGGCATTGAGGATCGCCTCGCTGTCGGTGGGAACAGGACGGCGGTGTTCTGCATACGCGTTCATGCGGCAGCACTCCATGCGAAGTTGTCGAACGCGTCGTCGAGAGAACGATGCACGGCGGCGGGATCTTCGGCGGTCAGGATTTTCTGCTTCCAGCCCCGCAGGCTGTCAGCCGGCGCGCAACTGGCGGCCGCCGCGGCATCGAGCGCCCAGCCGAGATGCTTGCGGGCATGGCGCAGGCCGATGTGCTGACCGTAATGGCCAAGGATATCTTCATACAGCGTGCGCAAATGGCTGCGCTGCGCCGCCAGCGTCGGCACCGGCTCGGCGATGCCGGTCTCGAAGCGGCGGGCGATCTGGCCCGGGACCCACGGGCGGCCATAGGCGCCCCGTCCGACCATTACCGCGTCGGCGCCGGACATTTCCAGCGCCGTCACCGCAGTCTCAAAAGAAGTTATATCGCCATTGACGATCAGTGGGATGTGGATGGCATCGCGCACCGCGCGGATCGCGCCCCAGTCCGCCTCGCCCTTGTAGAACTGACAGCGGGTGCGGCCGTGCACGGTGATCAACTGTATCCCGGCAGCCTCGGCGCGGCGCGCCAGTTCCGGCGCATTGATGGTGCGGTCGTCCCACCCGAGCCGCATCTTCAGCGTCACCGGCACCTTCACGGCGACAATGGTGGCTTCGATCAGCCGCAGCGCATGATCGAGATCGCGCATCAGCGCCGATCCGGACTGGCCGGCGCCGCCGGTTACCTTGCGCGCCGGGCAGCCCATGTTGATATCGATGATATCGGCGCCGGACGCCTCGGCAATGCGCGCGCCCTCCGCCATCCAGCGCGTCTCGCATCCCGCCAGTTGAACCACGTGAGGACCGAGTCCGGTCGCCTCGCAGCGCAACACCGACATCGGCCGGCCATTGACGAGGTCGGCGCTTGCCGTCATTTCTGATACCACGAGGCCGGCGCCCAGTCCGGCGACCTGACGACGAAACGGTACATCGGTAATGCCCGTCATCGGCGCCAGAACCACCCTGTTGGCGATCTCGAGATCGCCAATCCTCAGCGTTTTGGGGTGTGTGGCTATCGGGGGCGTCACAAAGCTGCTCGTCGTTCGGGTGTCCGCGGCACTGCAGACATGGGCGCATAATGCGCACATTTGTTGTGCAGTCAACCGCCTTGCCTACACATTAGACATGTCTGGTTGTATTGCAAGTGCAGCGCAGCAATGCGCGCTTATTGGCCTGTTGGAATGTAATCATACTGTTTTCAGGCGTCAGCATGCTAAGGGCTGTGCGCCGAACGCTTACCTCTTAATCAGCTGAACATGATGACTGAATCACCAAAAACTGCCGCCATTATCGTTGCCGCCGGCCGCGGGCTCCGTGCCGGGTCTGGCGGACCCAAGCAATACCGCACGCTTGCCGGCCGCACCGTAATCTCGCGGGCGATGCAGCCGTTCTGCGAAAACAATGAGGTTTTTGCGGTGCAACCAGTACTCAATCCCGATGACATCGCAATGTTCAACGATGCCATGCGCGGCATGCAGTATCAGAGCCCGGTGGACGGCGGCGCGACCCGGCAGGCGTCGGTTCATGCCGGCCTTGAAGCTCTTGCCGACCATGCGCCTGACATCGTGCTGATTCATGACGCTGCCCGCCCCTTCGTGACTCCGGCCCTGATCGCGCGCGCCATCAAGGCCGCCGGCCATACCGGCGCCGCGGTACCCGCCGTGCCGGTCACCGACACCATCAAGCAGGTCAGCGACGCCGGCCATGTCGAGGCCACGCCGGATCGCGCGCGGCTGCGCATCGCGCAGACGCCACAGGCGTTTCGTTTCGACGTGATCCTCGAGGCCCATCGTCGCGCCGCGCGCGAAGGACGCGGCGATTTCACCGATGACGCCGCGCTCGCCGAATGGGCGGGATTGACGGTGGCGACTTTTGAAGGCGATGTTATCAACATGAAGCTGACCACCCCCGAAGATTTTGTTCGCGAGGAAGCCCGCCTCGCCGCCGCGCTCGGCGACATTCGCATGGGCACCGGCTATGACGTGCATGCCTTTGGCGACGGCGATCATCTGATGATCTGCGGAGTCCGCGTTCCGCACAGCCGCGGCTTTCTCGCCCATTCCGACGGCGACGTCGGCCTGCATGCGCTGGTCGATGCGATACTTGGGGCGCTGGCCGATGGCGACATCGGTTCGCACTTTCCGCCCAGCGACGACAAGTGGAAGGGCGCCGCCTCCGACAAGTTCCTGAAATACGCCATCGACCGCGTTACCGCGCGCGGCGGCCGAATCGCCAATCTCGAAGTGACGCTGATCTGCGAGCGGCCCAAGATAGGCCCGCTGCGCGACGCCATGCGCGAACGCATCGCCGAGATCACTGGCGTGGCGCTGTCGCGCATCGCCGTGAAAGCCACCACCAGCGAACGGCTCGGCTTCACCGGCCGCGAAGAAGGCATCGCAGCGACGGCGGCCGCCACCATCCGCCTGCCCTGGACGGATTGAGATGGCCGGCAGCGATCCCCGTGCCCTGTCCCGCGCGCTGCTGGATCTGTGCCGCGGTCGCAAACTGACCATCGCCACCGCTGAATCCTGTACCGGCGGCCTGGTCGCCGCCGCGCTGACCGATATTCCCGGCTCATCGGACGTGATCGACCGCGGCTTTGTCACCTATTCCAACGACGCCAAGCACGCGATGCTCGGCGTCAAGGCGACCACGCTGGAGAGCTTTGGCGCCGTCAGCAAGGAAACCGCCACGCAGATGGCCGTCGGCGCGCTGGAAAAGGCCGGCGTCGACCTCGCGGTGTCGATCACCGGCATCGCCGGGCCCGGCGGCGCCACGCCTGGCAAGCCTGTCGGGCTGGTGCATCTGGCGGTCGCCTCGCGTGACGGCCGCATCCTCAACAAGGAGTGCCGGTTCGGCGCCATCGGCCGCAGCCAGGTGCGGCAGCGTTCAGTGCTGGAAGCGCTGCGCATGCTGATGGAACTGGCGCGCGGTCCGCAGCCGCCGGCCAAGCGCGCCGTCGCCAGCCTTGTTCGCCCGCGCGTGGCGCGTACGCCGCGCCGCGCCGCGGTGGAGCGAAGGCGTCCCGCCGCGCCGCGCAAACCGAAGCCGGCAAAGACCTAACCCCCCGCCGTGCCGTACACGTGGTCGGCGCGCTTCTCGAACGCCGCGGCAAAGCGCTGAAAGGCGGCGTCGAACATGGTGCCCATCAAAATGCCGAGCATCCGGCTCTTGAACTCGTAGGCGATGAAGAACCCGATCTCGCAGCCATTGTCGGGTCTGGGCTCGAAGGTCCAGCGGTTCTGCAGTTCGCTGAACGGGCCTTGCAAATACTCGACCATGATCTTGCTGTCCGCGCGGTCCAGCGTGACGCGACTGGTGAAGGCCTCACGCACCAGCTTGAACGAGACCGTCATGTCGGCGACGATCACCTCGGTGCCATCTGGCCGGGTGGTGCGCTGGCGGATCTTCAATGCCTTGCACAGCGGCACGAATTCCGGATAGCGCTCGACATCGGCGACGAGGTCAAACATCTGGACCGCGCTGTGGCGGACGCGGCGCTTGTTGGAAAACTGCGGCATCGATTGGACTCAGTGCCGCAGCGCAGCGCGGGCCGCCTGCAGTTTCGCGAAATCCTCGCCGGCGTGATGCGACGAGCGCGTCAACGGACTCGCCGAGACCATCAGGAACCCCTTGGTGTAGGCGACCTTCTCATAGCCGGCGAATTCGTCAGGGGTGACATAGCGCGACACCACGTGATGTTTCCGGGTCGGCTGCAGATACTGGCCGATGGTCAGGAAGTCGATATCGGCCGAGCGCATGTCGTCCATCACCTGCAGCACTTCGTGGCGCTCTTCACCCAGCCCGACCATGATGCCGGACTTGGTAAAGATGCTGGGATCGATCTCCTTGACCTTCTGCAGCAGGCGGATCGAATGGAAATAGCGCGCGCCGGGCCGCACCGTCAGATAGCCCGACGGCACGGTTTCCAGATTGTGGTTGAACACGTCCGGCTTTGCCGCGACGACCACTTCGAGCGCGCCCGGCTTGCGCAAGAAATCCGGCGTCAGGATCTCGATGGTGGTGGTCGGACACGCGGCGCGAATCGCGCGAATGGTTTGGGCAAAATGCTCGGCGCCGCCATCCGCAAGATCATCGCGGTCGACCGACGTGATGACGACGTGGTGCAGGCCGAGCTTCGACACGGCCAGACCGACGTGCTCCGGCTCCGCCATGTCGAGCGCGCCCGGCATCCCGGTCTTGACGTTGCAGAACGCGCAGGCCCGGGTGCAGGTGTCGCCCATGATCATGAAGGTGGCGTGCTTCTTGTCCCAGCACTCGCCGATATTCGGGCAGCCGGCCTCCTCGCACACCGTGACGAGGCCGTTTTCCTTGACGATCTTGCGGGTCTCGCCATAGCCGCGGCTGGTCGGCGCGCGGACCCGGATCCAGTCCGGCTTCGGCGGCGAGACGGAATCCGGCCGGTTCACCTTTTCGGGGTGGCGCGGGCGCAATTGGGTGGCTGAAACGGTATCGAGGACGACGACCATGAACTGTCCGTTCTGAGGGACCCTCTAGGTAATCCGCCCGGGGATGTCCCGCAACCCGCCCTCGCCATCGGCGCTGTGCCATCTTAGCATATCAGCCAGAATGCCTCAAAACCGCACATCGAACGGGCCCGGGCCCGGCAAGCCGCTCAAGCGCGATTTTTTCGACCGCAGCGTGCATGAGGTCGCGCCCGAATTGATCGGCGCCACGCTGCTGTTCGACGGGGTTGGCGGCACCATCGTCGAGGTCGAGGCCTATCATCACACCGATCCCGCGTCGCACTCCTATGTGCGCCAGACGCCACGTAACGGCGTGATGTTTGGACCCGCCGGCCATGCCTATGTCTACCGCTCATATGGCATCCATTGGTGCGTCAATTTCGTCTGCGAGGCGCCAGGTTCAGCCAGCGCGGTGCTGGTGCGCGCGATCGAGCCACAGCACGGCGTGGTGGCGATGCAGCTCCGCCGCGGGCTGCGGGACGTGCGCGCGCTGTGCTCGGGCCCCGGCAAATTGTGCGCGGCGCTCGGCATCACCGGCGCGCATGACGGAGCGGCGCTTGACCAGAAGCCGTTCGCACTCCATGCCCGCCAGACCACGCCCGACATCGTTGTGGGCGTCCGCATCGGGATCACCAAGGGCGTGGAATTGCCGTGGCGCTACGGGCTGAAAGGCTCGAGGTTTTTCAGCAAGCCATTTGCGAAATAGCTTTCAATTCCTCATAGCCAGCAGCCCTTGCGACGAAGCAGTCCAGTTCTTGCGTGTGGCCTCTGGATTCCGCGTCATTTCGCTCCTCGCAATCACGGGGAGTGGCCGGAGCTTGCAACGCCGCGATTGCCAACCGCGTGGGAGCTTACACCGCGCCCTTCAGCCGCTCCATCGCTTCCAGCACCTTCTCTTTTCGTGCCACGGCCTCGGCGCGCTTTTCCTTTTCTTCCTCGACGATCTCTTCCGGCGCGTTGGCGACGAATTTCTCGTTCGAGAGCTTGGCGTCGACGCGCTTGATGTCAGCTTCGGCCTTGGCGAGTTCCTTCTGCAGGCGCGCCTGCTCGGCGCCGAGATCGATCACGCCCTTGAGCGGCAGCGC
Source organism: Tardiphaga sp. (assembly GCF_025356345.1). Classification (GTDB taxonomy): domain Bacteria; phylum Pseudomonadota; class Alphaproteobacteria; order Rhizobiales; family Xanthobacteraceae; genus Tardiphaga. The sequence continues at coordinate 5,102 of NZ_JANXTC010000217.1, read as the reverse complement.
CACCACTTCGCCGCGGATCAGCAGTTGCACAGCCCCGTCCGGGGCACGATCGGCGAAGGAGATGTCGCCGAGGCGGGCCAGGCGTTTAACGACATCGCTCCAGCGCAGCGCGCGCGCCTGCGTTTCGGCGGAGGCGCCGGCCAGCACCAGCGGAGTCAGCGTCGCCGGGGTAATGTTCATCTCCGAGCGAACCGATCGCACGGCGGTGACAAGATCGACCACCCAGCCGATCTCCGCCTCGGCCGCATCATCGCGGAAGTCCGCGACGGGCTCGAAGTCGCCGAACATGATCGGCGCTGCCAGCGGATCGCCGGAAGCGGTGGCGATCATCATGGCTTCCTGTTCGCGGCTCAGGCCTCGGGCCTTCGGCGGCCACGGCGTCAACGCCAGCAATTGCGTGCGCGGCGCCGTCACCGCCCACAATTCCTCGGTGATGAACGGCATGAACGGGTGCAGCAGCTTCAAAATCTCGTCGCGCGCCCAGGCGACCATCGCGCGGGTCTCAGCCCGGGCGGGCGAATCCTCGCCCATCATCACCGGCTTGGCAAGTTCGATGTACCAGTCGCAATACACGTTCCAGACGAAGCGGTAGGCCGCGCCCGCGGCGTCGTTGAAGCGATAGGCCTCGATCGCTTCGGTAACCTCGCGCGTGGCGTGCGCCGTCTCGTGGGCGATCCAGCGATTGACGACTTCCGTCGCTGTGGTCGGGTCGAATCCCGCCGGCAGCGCGCACTCGTTCATCTCGGCAAAGCGGCTCGCGTTCCACAGCTTGGTCGCGAAATTGCGATAGCCCTCGACCCGCTGCGGCGCCAGCTTGATGTCGCGCCCCTGCGCCGCCATCGCCGCCAGCGTGAAGCGCAGCGCGTCGGCACCGTAATCGTCGATCAGGTGCAAGGGATCGATGACATTGCCCTTCGACTTCGACATCTTGGCGCCCTTCTCGTCGCGGACGAGGGCGTGAATGTAGATCGTCGGGAACGGCGCATCCTTCATGAAGTGCATGCCCATCATCATCATCCGGGCTACCCAGAAGAAGATGATGTCGAAACCGGTGACCAGCACGTTAGTCGGATAGTAGCGCTCGACATCGGTCGATTCGTCGGGCCAGCCCAGCGTCGAGAACGGCCACAGCGCGGAGGAGAACCAGGTGTCGAGCACGTCCTCGTCGCGGGTGATGAAGCCCTCGCGCTTGGCCGGATCGAGCGCCAACTCATGGCCCTGCTCGATGGAGATGACTTCCTGCTCGACGTAATAGCCGAGCGCATTGCCGACGGCTTCTTCCTCGGTCTCGGCGACGAACACACGGCCGTCGGGGCCGTACCAGGCCGGAATCTGATGGCCCCACCACAGCTGGCGCGAGATGCACCATGGCTGGATGTTATCCATCCATTCAAAATAGGTCTTTTCCCAGTTCTTCGGCACGAAGGCGGTGGCGCCGGAGCGCACGGCGGCGATCGCCGGCTGTGCCATGGTCTTGGCATCGACGTACCACTGGTCTGTCAGATAGGGCTCGATCACCACGCCGGAGCGATCGCCATGTGGCACCGCGTGGGTGTTGGGCTCGATCTTCTCGAGGAAACCGAAATCCTCCAGCCGCGCCACAATGCTTTTTCGCGCGGCGAAGCGTTCCAGGCCGTGCAACTCTTCGACAAGCTGGTCCGAGCCTTCCGGCAGGCCGCGCAGATAATCCTCATTGCCCTCCAGCGCCAGATTGCCCTCGATGTCGAGGATGCTGATCTGCGCCAGGTTGTGGCGACGGCCGACTTCGAAGTCATTGAAATCATGCGCCGGCGTGATCTTCACCGCGCCGGAACCCTTTTCCGGGTCGGAATAATCATCAGCGACGATCGGAATCCGGCGACCGACCAGCGGCAGGATGACGTGCTTGCCGATCAACGCCATATAGCGCTCGTCGTCCGGATTCACCGCGACGGCGGAGTCACCGAGCATGGTCTCGGGGCGCGTAGTGCCAACGACGATGAAGGTAGTGGGATCTTCCGGATTGAAGACCTTGCCCTCCAGCGGATAGCGCAGATACCACAGGCTGCCCTTGACCTCGATCTGCTGCACTTCGAGATCGGAGATCGCGGTGAGCAATTTGGGGTCCCAGTTCACAAGGCGTTTGTCCTTGTAGATCAGGCCTTCGCGATGCAATTGCACAAACACCTTGACGACGGCGCGCGACAGCCCCTCGTCCATCGTGAAGCGTTCGCGCGACCAGTCGCAGGACGCGCCGAGACGCTTCAATTGATTGACGATAACGCCGCCGCTTTCCGCCTTCCACTGCCACACGCGCTCGAGAAATTTCTCGCGGCCCATCTCGCGGCGGCCCGGCTCCTTGCGCTCCATCAGCTGGCGCTCGACCACCATCTGAGTGGCAATGCCGGCATGGTCGGTACCGGGTTGCCACAGCACGTCGCGGCCGCGCATGCGCTCGAAGCGGCACAGCACGTCCTGCAGGGTATTGTTGAGCGCATGGCCCATGTGTAGCGAACCGGTGACGTTCGGCGGCGGGATCACGATCGTATAGGGCTCGGCGTCGATACGGTCGGCGCGGCCGGCCTTGAACGCGCCGGCCTGTTCCCAGGCGCTGGAGATGCGGACTTCGATATCGGCGGGCTGGTAGTTCTTCTCGATCATGACCATCAATCGTTTTGGCTGGGTTGGCGGGCGCGACGACACGCATGCCGAACGGGCTAGAAACCCGCCAGCGCCCCTCAAGTCAACATATCGGACGATCTAAATGGCCGCAGCGGTCAATCGAGGCCCATGACGACCTCGCGGCAGCCTAGCGGCCGCCGCGGGAAACCCGCTCGATCTCGGCTTTGACGATGCGTTCCACCAGACCGGGAAGGTTATCGTCGAGCCAGGATTTCAGCATTGGCCGGAGCATCTCCTTGACGAGATCCTCGAGCGTCCGGGCGTTGTTGCTGAGCACGGTATTCGCAAGCGTATGGAACGCGGACTCCACCGCCGAGACGGTGGAGTGCGACAGGATCTGCTGCTGCGGCGGCGCCGGCGGCGCGTCATAGGATGGCGGGTCGAACATCGCCGTGCGCGGCCGTTCATGGCTGGCCGCGATGGCTTCGGCGAATTCGAGGTCATCTTCCGGATCGACGTGCTGGAACGCAGACGCGGGCTCCGGATCAGGCAGCGCCATGTCGTCGGTCAGTTCGAATACGTCACCATCCGGCAGCGGCGGGCGAATTTCCTCCGCGGTGGTGGCGGCGTCGAGGCCGGCCAGCATCGCGTCGATGTCGTCCTGACTGTTGCTAACCGCCTCCGGTGGCGGCGGCGGCGCTTTGGCGGCGGCGGCCTGCGCGGCCGGAATCGCTGAAGGCGGAATGTTGGTCATCGCGGCGGGCTTGGGCGCTGGTGCCACGGCCTTCGGCGGTTCCGCGCGCAGCGGCGGCGCGGGAGCCGGCTCGACGGCAACCGGTTTCGCTTCGTCATCGGCGATGATGCGCCGGATCGACGCCAGAATCTCCTCCATGGAGGGCTCCTGGACCTTTGCAGGCTGCGTCATGTCCGACTCCGCATCATCAACGCTTTCATCAATATTTACACCAGATGAGACTGGATTGGCCGGCTATCGATGTGGCGATCGGAAGTTTCGTCGCGCAACACTGACTTGTCCCCAGATCAAGCACGGCTTGATCGGTAAATCGACGCGAACGTAACGCCGGGACGTTACGAATCGCGTTTTTACCTACGGAGAAGCTACGTCATTGAAACGATTGATTGCAAGCAAAGGGCCGCGATTGCGGCCCTTGCAAAGCAATTACATGACGCCCGGTTCAACGACCGTCGGGCGTCCGAACCCCGACCCAGCTGTCACGCACCTGATGGTAGTGCACGCTGGGATCATAGACGGTTGTGCCGAGCTTCAGCACGGTCGGTGACAGACGACCCACTGCGTTGAGCACCGCGTAGGATGCGACGACACGATCATGTTGCGCAGTAACCAGCGCAACGCGCGCATTGACCAGCGCCTGCTGCGCGTTCAGCACGTCGAGCGTCGTTCGCTGTCCGGCCTTGGCCTCTTCACGCACACCGTTCAGCGCGATTTCGGAAGCCTGCACCTGCGCCTGCGCCGATGACACCTGCGCCCTGCCCGCCAACAACTGTCCCCATGCCTGCACGACGCTGGCGCGGGTCTGGTCGCGAACCTGCTCAAGCGCGAGTCGCTGCTGCGCCAGCGTTTCCTTCGACTGCCGGATCAGTGCGTATTCGCCGCCGCCCTGATAGATCGGAACCGAAACCTGCGCCACGGCGGCGGCGCCGAACTGGCGCGGAATCGAGATCGTCTGCTCGTAGGACTGCTGCACGCTGGCCTGCAAAGTTACCGTCGGGAATAGCGCGCCTTCATTGACCTTGACGTTGAGGTAGCTGACATCGATGCCGAACATCGAAGCCGTGACGTTGGGATTTTCGGTAAGGCCAAGATCGATCGCGCCGGGCAGCGTGCCAGGCAGGAAACGGTCGACCGGCGAACCAGCGGCCAGCGCGTTCGGCTCATTGCCGATGATGCGACGGAAATTCGATCGCGTGGTGGTGAGATTGGATTCGGCTGTCAGCTGCTGGGTACGGCCGGCGGCGAGCTGCGCTTCGGACTGCGCCACGTCGGTGCGGGTGACTTCGCCGACATTGAAGCGGTCGCGGGTCTGTTTAAGCGTCTGCTCGAGCACGCGCACGTTGCTCTTCTGGACTTCGACGATGGCGGAGTCGCGCAGATAATCCATGTAGATCGTGGCGCCGGCGAGCAATACGCTCTGCTCGAGGACGCGCAGGCCCTCGCGCGCGGCGGAGACCTGGCCTTCGGCGGCGCGGGTGCGATTCGCGGTCTGCTGGCCGTTGAACAGGGTCTGGGTGACGGTGGCGCCGACACTCCGCGGGACTTGCGTTCCATGCAAAGGGTTAGTGGGACCGCCGCTGCCGACCACGCCACTCACGACATCACTGTACTGGTATCCGCCGCTCGCCGTCACGGCGACGCGCGGGCGATAACCCGACAGAGCCTGCGGGACATTTTCGTCGGTGACGCGTACCGAAGCACGCTGGGCGTTGAGCTGGGGATTATTCTGATAAGCGCGGACCAGCGC
>NZ_JANXTC010000183.1:0-3251 GCF_025356345.1 Tardiphaga sp. | reverse complement strand
CTGCGTTGTTTCAATATCGTGAGGACATCGCTGATTTTGTGAAACATCCAGTTCTGCGGGTTGCACAGCTCTCACGTCATCGGCAGGCCTATGCAGTATTAAACTTGGAGGTTCAGGCAATCGCCATACAAGAGCAAGCATAGATAATAGAAGCCCAAAAGCGGCAATCCAAACTGTTTCAAATCCTTTGAATGTTTTTACTTTAAAAAGATCCGCAAAACAAACATTGGTCCGGACCATAAATGTAACGCAGCATCCGGAACAGCAGATCGAATACGATCACCGGGCGCGCATTGCCGATATGGGCGAAGTCATAGACCGTCGGCCCGCAGACGTAGAGCCGCACATTGTCGGCATCGATTGGCGCGAAGATGCGCTTCTCGCGGGTCAAGGTATCGTAGAGTCGCAAATCCATGGAAGTCCCGTCCCCTTGCGGCCGGGCGTCCAATGATCTCGATTGAGAAAAGACGGCCTCAGCCAGCGAATCGCTAGCTCGTAATCTCGCGGCAAATGCCACATATGGCGAGAAATCCGTTCATGAAGGCACCATGCGGCAGCCAAGGGTTGCGCGTCAAGACGCTGGAATGCCCAGGCGACGGCCGATTTCAGCCCTAATCTCCCGGTACCTCCCCGCAAGGTTAACAATTTTTAATCTTTTCGGCTTATTTGTGAGGGCGCGCCCTCCTCATTCATTAGGTGAGTTATGATCCGTCTTGCTGTTTTTCTGAGCTCTGCTGTTATTTTCACCGCTTCGCCTGCTCTCGCTGATTCGCGGGTGTTCATCATCGCCAACCAGTCCGACGGCTATGGCATTGACCAGTGCCTCGCCAAGGGTGAGCAGTGCGGCGCTCATGCGGCCGCATCTTACTGCAAGTCCCGCGAATTCGCGCAGGCCACGGCCTTTCGCCGCGTCGATCCCGATGAAGTGACCGGATCCGTGCCGAAGACCGCGGGCGCCAACTGTTCCCACGGCAGTTGCGAAGAGTTCGTCGCCATCACCTGCCAGCGCTAGAAGTCGTTGCGGCGGAGGCGAAACGTCGCGTCCGCCGTCACAGTACAGCCCCGGAAACGACGTGACCCTGCCGTCAGAAGCAGCTAAGTGAAAGCCGCGTCAGCCGCCGCAATTTGATCGCGCGAGTTTGGCAACGTCGGCAGCGGTCCGCAAAGCCAGCGAACCTCGCCTGCTCCTTTGACTCGTTATTGGCCGGATATGTCTGACACTGTGATCGCTTCCCTCTCCCGCTTGGCTTTCGTCTGTGCCGCGCTGATCGGCACGGCTTCATGGGCTGTTGATGCGACCGCGCAGGGCTATCCGCCCGGCCAGCCGCCCCAGCAGCAAGGCGTGGCAGGTCCGTCGGGCAACCCGATGTGCCAGCGGCTGGAAGGCCAGCTCGCGACCGTCGACCGTGGCGCCGGCGGTGATCCCGCGCGCGCCGAACAGCTTCGCCGTTACGAGGATGCCGCCTCCAAGCAGCAGAGCGAGCTCGACCGCGTAACCTCGCAGGCCAAGCGGATGGGCTGCGATTCCTCCGGCTTCTTCTCGATGTTCAACGGCCAGTCGGCGCAATGCGGACCGGTCAACAATCAGATTCAGCAGGTGCGCGGCAATCTCGACCAGATCACCAGCAACCTCGAGCGGTTGCGGGTTGGCACTCCCGGCAGTTCGGACCGTGACAGCCAGCGACGTTCGGTGTTGCTGGCGCTCGCGCAGAACAATTGCGGCCCGCAATACGCCGCCGCGGCCCGCAGTGCCGCCCCCGCCCCCGGCCCCGGCAATTTCCTGAACAATTTGTTCGGCAACAATGAACCGAGCCCTGGCGCCCCGCCGATGGACGCGGTGGTGCTGCCGCCGTCGGGGACCTACCGCACGGTCTGCGTTCGTACCTGCGACGGCTTCTATTTTCCGATCTCCTTCGCCACGGTGCAGAGCCGCTTTGCCGACGACGAGCGCACCTGCAAGAGCCTGTGCCCCGCCACCGATGCGAGCCTGTTCAGCTATCGCAATCCCGGCGAGGACATCAACGCGGCCGTCTCGGTGTCGGGCCAGCCCTATTCGTCGTCGCCGAACGCGTTCAAGTACCGCACCGAATTCAATCCATCCTGCGCCTGCAAGGCGCAGGGCCAGACATGGTCGGACGCGCTGAAGAATATCGACGACAAATCCGCCGCGGAAAACGGCGACATCATCGTCACCGAGGAGCGCGCCAGGAAAATGTCGCTGCCACCCGCCAAGGGCGCGCCGGTGGCGCAAAAGCGCGGTGCCGCCGACGCCCCCGCGACAACCACGTCGGCGCCCGACGCGGCATCGGCCGCGCCTGCCGATCCTAGCAAGCCGATCCGGTCGGTCGGACCGACGTTCCTGCCGAAGACGCAGTAGCGCGGCGCAGCGCGCTGACGGCAAGGCGAGATTTCCGCCGCGATTGACCTGAGACCCGCAGGGCTGCCACGACGTGCTGCCATGGGATCACGATGTCACCAGAACCTACGGCGACTTGCGCGCGGCGTGCGAAGCGAGCGGCGTGACGCTCGCCCCCCTCGACCTGACGATCGCGGCCCATGCGGCGGCCATCGACGCAACCCTCGTGACGCGCGATAAAGCTTTCGCCCGCGTTCCTCACGCGTTGAGGGTCGCGGACTGGGCGGTAGAGGTTCGGCGTTTCGCGATGCCTAATGCAAATCGTGAGACGACTGCAACAGGCCGTTCCCTAGCCCTCGAACGCTTCGGCCGAACCGCGGCTGGCGCGTGTGAGCAGCGAGTCGTCAGGCTGCGGCAACGCCGTCGCCAGATCGCGAAACTTGTTGGTGATGGGGTAGCGGCGATCCCTGCCGAAATTCTTCCGCGTCACCTTCACGCCGGGCGCGGCCTGACGGCGCTTGTACTCGGCGATGTTCAGCAGCCGGTCGATCCGCAGCACCACATCCTTGTCAAACCCCTCGGCGACAATCGACGACAGCGCCTCCTCGCGCTCGACCAGGCGCTCGAGAATCGCATCGAGGATCTCATAGGGCGGTAGCGAGTCCTGGTCGGTCTGGTTATCGCGCAGCTCCGCCGTCGGCGGTCGTACGATGATATTGACCGGGATCACCTCGCCGTCGGGACCAAGCGCGCCGTCCGGCTTCCAACCATTGCGCAACCTGCACAGCCGGAACACCTCGGTCTTGTAGATATCCTTGATCGGATTGAAGCCGCCATTCATGTCGCCATACAGCGTGGCGTAGCCGACCGACATTTCCGACTTGTTGCCGGTGGT
>NZ_JANXTC010000018.1:0-18616 GCF_025356345.1 Tardiphaga sp. | reverse complement strand
GCTGCGCGGCTGGGGCGAACTCGGCCTCGATCCGCGGCTGCTGGTGACGGTGCGTGCGCCCGATGTCGAGGCGGCGTTGCGCACCACGGCGGATGCCTTGGCCTGCGACGCGCTGGGCGCCGTGGTGCTGGAGACGCTGGGCGAGAGCCAGCAGTTCGACCTCGTCGCCAGCCGCAAGCTGACATTGGCGGCGCGCGGCTCCGGCGTCACCGCGCTGCTGCTGCGGGTCGCAGCGACGCCGAGCGCCTCGACCGCGGAGACGCGCTGGATCGTGCGCTCCGCGCATTCGCCACCCGGCACGCTCTGGCAGATATGGGGCGCGCCGATGGTGGACGCGCAACTGGTTCGCAATCGTCATGGCCCCAACGGCCACTGGATCATGGAATGGAAGTGTGATGAGTGCCTGTTCCGTGAAGCGCCGGATACTCAGCCTGTGGCTGCCGCGGCTGCCGACCGATCGCTTGCAGCGCCAGCGCACACGCAGCGACGCGCCGGCTAATCCCCATCCAATGATCGTTGTCGCCAAAAACAGCAACGCGTTGCAGATTGTTGCGCTCGATGACGCCGCCGCCAAAATCGGACTTGAAGTCGGCCTGCCGCTCGCCAATGCCCGCGCGGTGTGCCCGGATGCGCAGGTGTTCGACGCTGATCCCGTGGCCGATGCGCAGCTGCTGAACCACATCGCCGACTGGTGCGATCGCTTCACGCCGCTGGTGGCGCTGGATGCGCCGGACGCGTTGTTCCTCGACATCACCGGCTGCGCGCATCTGTTCGGCGGCGAGGCCGCGTTGATGCGGATGCTGTGCGGCTCGCTCTCCGCGCAGGGCTTTGTCGTCAGCGCGGCGATTGCCGGCACCTCGGTCTGCGCGCGCACGCTCAGCCATTATGTCCATGGCCGCGTCATTGCCGATGGCGCGGAGGCCGCGGCGATCCAGCCGCTGCCGGTGTTCACGCTCGGCGCCGAGGCCGCTATCACCCAGGGCCTGCGCCGCGCCGGGCTAAAGACCATCGGCGACGTCGCCGCGCGGGCGCGGCACGAGATCACCGCGCGGTTCGGCGCCCGTTTCACCACGCGTCTCGAGCAGGCGCTGGGGCTGTCGGACGCGCCGATATCCCCGCGAAAACCGCTGCCGGACTACATCGTCGAAAAGCGTTTTCCGGAGCCCATCGCCACCGACGGCGTGATCGCGGCGACGTTGTCGAGCCTTGCGAAAATGCTGGTCGGCGCGATGGACAAACAGGGCAAGGGCGCGCGACGGCTGGAAGCCAGCTTCTTCCGCACCGACGGCGCGGTGCGCGCGATCACGGTAGAGACCGGCCAGCCGGTCACCAAAAGCGAGGTGATCGACCGGCTGTTCCGCGAACGCATCGACGCCATCGCTGATCCGCTCGATCCCGGTTTCGGTTTTGATCTCATTCGCCTCTCCGCGGGGCGCACCGAGATCGTGGTGCAGCAGCAGCGCGACCTCGACGCCAACGTGCATGACAATGACGATCTCAGCGCCCTGATCGACCGCATCGCGGCGCGGATCGGCCCGCGCCGCGTCGTTGTGCATCTGCCGGTGGATACGCACATCCCGGAGCGCGCGGTATGGGCGGCGCCGGCACAGCATCATCTGGTCATGGCCTCGCAGGCGGTGTGGCCGGCGCGCGCCGGCGACGAGCCGCCGCTGCGGCCGCTGCGGTTGTTCGAATATCCGGAGCTGATCGACGTCGGCCTCGTCGAAGCGCCCGACCGACCGCCGAAACATTTCACCTGGCGGCGCGCCTTCCACCGGATCGTTCATGTGGAAGGACCGGAGCGGGTGAGCATGGAATGGTGGCGCTCGCACGACGCCATGCCGACACGGGATTATTTCCGCATCGAGGATGAGGCCGGTCAGCGGTTCTGGCTGTTCCGCGACGGCATGTATGGCGAAGTCGTGCAGCCGAAATGGTTCATGCACGGGCTGTTCGCATGATCGCACCAGCCTACGCCGAGATCGGCGTGACTACTAATTTCTCGTTCCTGCGCGGGGCGTCGCATCCGCAGGATTACGTGCATCAGGCCAGCGTCGAGCGTCTGCATGCGATCGGCATTGCCGATGGCAACACGCTGGCCGGCGTGGTCCGCGCTTTTGCCGAGCTGGACAACAAGGATCTCACTTACATCCCGAAATTGCTGATCGGGGCGCGGCTGGTGTTTGATGACGGCACGCCGGATATTCTGGCCTATCCGCGCGACCGCGCCGCCTATGGATTGTTGTGCCGGCTGCTCAGCATCGGCAAGCTGCGCGGCGACAAGGGGGAATGCCGGTTGCAACTCGGCGATCTCGCCGATTTCAGCGAAGGCCTGCTGCTGGTGCTGATGCCGGCCTATCGTCTCGATGCCGGACGGCTGCCGCGGGTGCTCGAGGCGCTGTCGCGGCTGCCGGCGGAAGGCGTCTGGCTCGCGGCCAGCCTGTTTCACCGTGGCGATGACAAGCGCCGTTTGGCGAAACTGCGGCACATCGCTTGCCTCGCGGGTGTCCCCCTCATCGCCACCAATGACGTGCTGTACCATTCGCCCGAGCGCCGCATCCTGCAGGATGTCGTCAGTTGCATCCGGGAAAAAACCACCATCGAGACAGCCGGCCGCCTGCTGGAAATGAATGCGGAACGGCATCTCAAGCCGGTCGCCGAAATGGTCCGGCTGTTCCGCGATCATCCCGAGGCCATCGGTGAAACCATCCGCTTCGCCGATCGCATCGATTTTTCGCTCGACCAGCTCAAATACCAGTACCCGAACGAACCGGTACCGGCCGGCAAGACCGCGCAGCAGCACCTGGAGGATCTGACCTGGGAAGGCTTCGGCCAGAAATTCCCCAATACGCATGATCCCAAGCTCGAAGCCACGCTGCGAAAGGAGCTCGCGCTGATCGCCGAGCTCGATTACGCGCATTACTTCCTGACCGTGCATGACATCGTGCGATTTGCCCGCAGCCAGAACATTCTATGTCAGGGCAGGGGATCGGCCGCCAATTCGGCGGTCTGCTACATGCTGGACGTCACCTCGGTCAATCCCGCCGAGGTTGACCTGCTGTTCGAGCGCTTCATTTCCAAGGAGCGGCTGGAGCCGCCCGATATCGATGTCGATTTCGAGCACATCCGGCGCGAGGAGGTGATGCAATATGTCTATCGCCGCTATGGCCGGCATCGCGCCGCGATCATCGCCACCGTGATCCATTATCGCCCGCGCTCGGCGATCCGCGATGTCGGCAAGGCGCTGGGGCTGACCGAGGACGTGACGTCGGCGCTGGCCGACACCGTGTGGGGAAGCTGGGGTAAGGGGCTCAACGAGATGCAGGTGCGGCAGGCCGGGCTCGATCCGAACAATCCGATGATCGTCCGCGCCATCGATCTTGCCATTCAACTGATCGAATTTCCGCGGCATCTGTCGCAGCATGTCGGCGGCTATGTGCTGACCCAGGATCGGCTCGACAGCTATGTGCCGATCGGCAACGCCGCGATGGAGGACCGCACTTTCATCGAATGGGACAAGGACGATGTCGATACGCTGAAGATGATGAAGGTCGATATTCTCGCGCTGGGCATGCTGACCTGCATCCGCAAATGTTTCGACCTGATCCAGCGGCACAAGGGGCAGGGTTACGAACTCCGGGATATCAAGGCTGAGGCGCCCGACGCGGCGAATGTCTTCAAGATGCTGCAGCGCGGAGAATCGCTCGGCGTGTTCCAGGTCGAGAGCCGCGCCCAGATGAACATGCTGCCGCGGCTGAAGCCGAAGGACTTTTACGACCTCGTCATCGAGGTCGCGATCGTGCGGCCAGGTCCGATCCAGGGCGACATGGTGCATCCCTATCTGAAGCGGCGGGCGATGAATCCGGAGGACATCGACTACCCCTATCCGAAAGGTGGCGATAAGAACGAACTATACAACGTGTTGAAGAAGACGCTCGGCGTGCCGCTGTTCCAGGAGCAGGCGATGCGGATCGCCATCGTCGCGGCGGAATTCACCTCGGAACAGGCCAATGGCCTGCGCCGCGCGATGGCGACGTTTCGCAACGTCGGCACCATCGGCACGTTTGAAGAGAAGATGGTCGGCAACATGATTGCCCGTGGATATGACGCGACCTTCGCCAGGAATTGCTTCGAGCAGATCAAGGGGTTTGGCAGTTACGGTTTTCCGGAGAGCCATGCGGCGGCGTTCGCGCAACTGGTCTATGTCTCGTCATGGCTGAAGCATTATCACCCCGACGCCTTCTGCTGCGGCCTGCTGAACTCGCAGCCGATGGGCTTTTATGCGCCGTCGCAGATCGTGCGCGACGCCCAGCAGAACAAGGTCAAGGTCCGCGACATCGATGTTTCGTTCAGCCACAGCCAGAATACGCTGGAACAGACCAGCGGTCCCTATCACGCCGTTCGTCTCGGCTTTCGCCAGATCGACGGCTTCAAATGGGCTGACCCCGACGAAGAGCGCGAACGACTTGCCAAAAACAAGCCATCCACCGAGGACTGGGGCGCCCGCATTATCGCGGCACGCGCGAAAAAGCCCTTCACCTCGCTGGAGGACTTTGCCCGCGATACCGCGCTGCCGAAGCGGGCGCTGATTGCGCTGGCCGATGCCGATGCGTTCCGCTCTATCGGGCTCGATCGCCGCGCCGCGCTCTGGGCTGTGCGGCGGCTGCCCGACGACGTGGCGCTGCCGTTGTTCGAGGCGGCCTCCGCGCGCGAGCAACCGGATGAGAACACCAAACCGCTGCCGGAGATGCCGCGCTCGGAGCAGGTGGTGGCGGATTATCAGACCATTCGGCTGTCGCTGAAGGGGCACCCGATGGAATTTCTGCGGCCGATGTTGGCTGCCAAGGGCGTGGTGACCTGCGCATCGATCGTTCACGCCAATGATAAGCGTCGGGTGCGCTGCGCCGGCGTGGTGCTGGTGCGGCAGCGGCCGGGCAGCGCCAATGGCGTGGTGTTCATGACGCTGGAGGACGAGACCGGCATCGCCAATATCGTGGTGTGGCCGTCGATCATGGAGCAGTTTCGCAAGGAGGTGATGGGCGCGCGGCTGATCGTGGTCGAGGGCCGCATCCAGAGCAGCAAGGAGAAGGTCGTGCATCTGGTCGCCGAACGCCTGTTCGATCGCAGTCACGAGATGGCACGGCTGTCCGACAATCTGGCGCAGCCGCCGGCGCTGTCACTGGGCCCGGCATCCGAACCGCTCAACGACGACCGCCGCGAACACCCCGACAATCCCGCCCAGAAAATCCGTCACCCGCGTGATGTGCGGATTTTGCCAAAGTCGCGGGATTTTCATTAGGGCTGGCGCTCGCTGGTATCGTTCCCCGGACGCGGTGCGGCGCGCCGCTTCTTGCGGCGTGGTGCGCCGCAGATCCGGGGTCCCGGTTGTGCGAGTAAGAGACCGGGATCCCGGATCTGCGGAGCGGCACTCCGCGCCGCACCGCGTCCGGGACACGATCTTCCATTCCCTTCAAAAATCCAGCGGCCGGTTGTCGACCACCTCCTTCATCACGAAAAACGTCCGCGTCTGTCGCACGCCGGGCAGCGCGATCAGCTGTTCGCCGTGCAGGCGGTTGAAATCGGCGATGTCGCGTGCGCGGATCTTCAGGAAGAAGTCGAAATCGCCCGCTACCAGATGGCAGTCGAGCACGAAGGACAGTTTTTCGATCGCCGCCTCGAACGCCGCGAAACTCTCCGGGGTCGAGCGGTCGAGTACGACGCCGACCATCACCAGCGTGCCGCGGCTGACCATCTGCGGCGCGATCTCGGCCCGTACCGAACGTATAAAACCGTTGTCGAACAATCGCTGCGTCCGCCGGTGGCAGGTCGCGGCGCTGATGCTGGCCGCCTTGGCCAGTTCGGCATTGGTCAGCCGGCCGTCGCGCTGCAGGCGCTGCAGGATTTTTCGGTCGATGCGGTCGAGCGAAACGGGTTCGGAAGATTCTTTCATAAAAGTCCATAAAATGGAAAATAAGTGAAAGTATAATGATGAACTGCCACGCTTGTGTAAAGAAATCCCGCCATCTTCGGGAGCACCTTTCGCCAGCGGGATGCTATTTTGCGCCACGCAAAACTTCCGGAGATCCCATGCTCAGACTCGACAAGTTCGACCGCTATCCGCTGACCTTTGGCCCGACGCCGATCGAGCATCTGCCGCGAATGACCGAAGCGCTCGGCGGCAAGGTGCAGATCTATGCCAAGCGCGACGACTGCAATTCCGGCCTCGCGATGGGCGGCAACAAGCTGCGCAAGCTGGAATACATCGTGCCCGACGCGATCGCCTCGAATGCCGATACGCTGGTCTCGATCGGTGGCGTGCAGTCCAACCACACCCGCCTGGTCGCCGCCACCGCGGCCAAGATCGGCATGAAATGCGTCGTGATCCAGGAAAGCTGGGTGCCGCATGAGGACGCGGTCTATGACCGGGTCGGCAACATCATGATGACGCGATTGATGGGCGCCGACAGCCGCATCGTCGATGACGGCTTCGACATCGGCATCCGCAGGAGCTGGGAAGATGCGATCCAGTCGGTCAAGGATGCCGGCGGCAAGCCCTATGGCATTCCGGCCGGTGCCTCGGTGCACAAGTTTGGCGGGCTCGGCTATGTCGGTTTCGCCGAAGAGGTCCGCGCCCAGGAAGCGCAGATGGGCATCACCTTCGACTACATCATCGTCTGCGTGGTCACCGGCTCGACCCAGGCCGGCATGATCGTCGGCTTCGCGGCCGACAACCGCGCCGACCGCGTGATCGGCATCGATGCCTCCGGCACGCCGGTGCAGACCCGCGCCCAGGTCCGCGAGATCGTCGACCGCACGGCCGAACTGGTCGAACTCGGCCGCGCGGTCCGCGACGACGAGATCGTCATCCTCGAGGACTATGCCTATCCGGCCTACGGCGTGCCTAGTCACGAGACCAGCGAGGCGATCCGCTTCGCCGCCAGGACCGAGGCGATGATCACCGACCCGGTCTATGAGGGCAAGTCGATGCAGGGCATGATGGATCTGGTGAAGAAGGGCTTCTTTCCCGAGGGATCGAAGGTGCTCTACGCCCATCTCGGCGGCGCCCCGGCGCTGAACGGCTACAGCTACACGTATCGCAACGGCTGAGGCGAAGTTAAGCTTGCGCGCGACTCCTGCGCCCGTTCAGCAATCATTCAGCCGGCCTGCCGCTAAAGGAGGACAGTGCTGAACAGGATGGGAAGTCGATGCGCACGCCCCGCGAGATGCTGGCCGATCTGTGGACGGAAGCCGGAGGCGATCCGGTCGCGCTCGACGGGGTGACGCTGGGCGGCGACGAGCCGCAATTGCCGTCTTCATTTCGCGTCGGCGCGGCGGCGCAAATCAGCATCGCCGCGGCGGGGCTCGCCGCCGCGCAGATCTGGACGCAGCGTGGCGGGCAGCCGCAGGGCGTCAGCGTCGACATGCGCCACGCCGTGGTCGAATGCCGCTCCGAGCGCTACCTCCGGCTTGACGGCAACCCGCCGCCGCCGGCCTGGGACGCGATCGCCGGCGTCTACAGGACTGGTGACGGCAATTTTGTCCGGCTGCACACTAATTTTGCCCATCATCGCGATGCCGTTTGCCGGGTGCTGAACTGCGTTGCCGAGCGCGACGCGGTGCAGGCGGCGCTGCTTACATGGCAGGGCGAAGCGTTCGAGACGGCCGCCTACGCCGCCGGCGGCGTCGTCGCGATGATGCGCTCTTATGACGAGTGGCAGGCGCTGCCCCAGGCCAGCGCGATCGACCGACTACCGCTGGTCGAGATCACCAAAATTGGCGACGCCGCGGCAAAGCCGTGGCCCGCGGGCGAGCGGCCGCTGTCCGGTCTGCGCGTGCTCGACCTGTCCCGCGTCATCGCCGGCCCGGTGGCGGGGCGAACGCTGGCCGCGCATGGCGCCGAGGTGATGCTGGTCTCCAGCCCCGATCTGCCGGCGATCCCGTGGCTCACCATCGACACCGGCCGTGGCAAGCTTTCCAGCTTTGCCGATCTGAAAACCGGGCAGGGTGTCGCGGCGCTGCGCGGCCTGCTCGCCGGTGCCGACATCTTTTCGCAGGGCTATCGGCCGCAGGCGCTGGCGGCGCTCGGCTTCGCGCCGGAGGAGGCCGCGGCGCTCAGCCCGGGCCTCATCTATGTCTCGCTGTCCGCCTATGGCCGCGCCGGGCCGTGGGCCGGACGACGCGGCTTCGACTCGCTGGTGCAATGCGCCACCGGCTTCAACCATGCCGAAGCACGCGCCGCCGGCCTCCACGTACCCAAGGAATTGCCGGCGCAGATGCTCGACCATGCCACCGGCTATCTGATGGCGTTTGGCGCTATGATGGCCAAGGCCCGCCAGGCCCGCGAAGGCGGCAGCTGGCATGTTCAGGTGTCGCTGGCGCGCACCGGCAAATGGCTCTGGGAGATGGGCCGGCTGGCCGGCGGGCTGGCAACGCCCGACCTGTCCGCCGACGCCATCCCGCCCTTTGTCGAGGATATGCCGTCCGGATTTGGCATTCTGTCGGCGGTTCGTCATGCCGCGGTGCTATCGACCACGCCGGCCCATTGGGCATGGCCGGCGGTGCCGCTGGGCAGCGACAGGCCGCATTGGCCGGCACCCAGTTGATAGCCGTTCGCAGTCGTTCAAAGTTTTAACCGAGATTCGTAAGTGCACATGCGTTTTTAGATTGTTTGCATGCGCAAATGCGCACTATTAGCGCACGCGTAGGGCAAATCGCCGCGGCTAGATGGCGTTTCCGGCAAGGGTGTGACAGTGTCGAAATTAGTTGAGAGATCCCAGATGCTTACCCGGAAACGGCTGATCGCCGGCGTGGCCGTCGCGGCGCTATTCGTGGCGGCCGGCGTGGGCTACTCGCGCTATGCCGCGGCGCCGCTCGGCCATTCCGAGGTCTCCAGCCAGTCGCGCAAGAACCCGCAGCGCTATGCTACCACCCCGTCGGAATGGGCGAGCCTGACCATCGAACAGGTCAATGCCCGCGCGTTTCGCACCGAATATGTCACCGAGGGCAAGATCGCCGTCGATGAGGACAAATCCACCCCGGTGTTTTCACCCTATGCCGGACGCGTTACCCGGCTGCTCGCCAGGCCCGGCGACCATGTCACCGCCGGCCAGCCGCTGTTCGTGATCGAGGCCGCCGACACCGTGCAGGCGCAGAACGATTTCGTCACCGCCGTCACCGGTCTCAACAAGTCCCGTTCGCAGCTCGAACTGGCGCAGATCCAGAACAAGCGCGCCCAGGACCTGTTCGAAGGCAAGGCCGTGCCGCTGAAGGATTATCAGCAGAGCCAGGCGACCTTGCTGCAGGCGCAGAACGACCAGCGCTCGGCCGAGACCTCGCTGGAGGCCGCCCGCAACCGGCTGCGCATCCTCGGCCTGTCCGATGAAGCCATCACCGCGTTCCAGGACAAGGGCCGCATCAATCCCGAGACCACCATCTACGCGCCGCTGGCCGGCACCGTGGTGCAGCGCAAGATCGGTCCCGGACAATATGTCAGCTCGGGCGCCAGCGATCCGGTGTTCGTGATCGGCGACCTGTCCTCGGTGTGGCTCACCGCCTTTGTGCGCGAGACCGAGGCCGCCGCCGTCGAAGTCGGCCAGGAGATGAGCTTCAGCGTGCTGGCGCTGCCCGGCCGCGTGCTGACCGGCAAGATCAACTATGTCGCCACCGCGCTCGATCCCGCGACGCGCCGGCTGATGGTGCGCGCCACGCTCGACAACAGCGCCGGCCAGCTCAAGCCGGAAATGTTCGCCACCGTGACGATCTACGCCCCCGGCGATCAGCCGACCGTCGGCGTGCCGAAGACGGCGCTGATCTATGAAGGCGACCAGGTGCGGATCTGGGTGGCGCATGAATCCGACAAGACCATCGAACTGCGCCAGATCAAGACCGGCCTCATCAATGGCAATCTGGTCGAGGTACAGGGCAATTTGCGCCCCGGCGAGCGCATCGTCACCAAGGGCAGCCTGTTCATCGACCGCGCGGCCACCGCCAGCTAAGCGGCCGTCATTGCGAGGAGCGCTTGCGACGAAGCAATCCAGCTTCATCTTCGCGTGTGACCTCTGGATTGCTCCGTCGCAACCGCTCCTCGCACTGACGAGACTATCCCATTCGAATTCCCAATTTCCCAGCCTGAGCTGCTCTGAAAGGTCCGATCTGGATGGATCGTCTCGTCGCCATTGCCGTCAACCGCCGTTATTTGATGGTCGGCCTGTTCCTCGCCGTCTTCATCGGCGGGCTGTTCGCGTTCAATCAGCTCAATATCGAGGCCTATCCCGATCCGACGCCGCCGATGGTCGATATCGTCACGCAGTCGCCCGGCCTGTCGTCGGAGGAGATCGAGCGCTACATCACGATCCCGATCGAGACCCAGGTCGCCGGCATCAAGAACCTGAAGACGATCCGCACCATCTCGCTGTACGGCCTGTCCGACGTCAAACTGCAGTTCTCGTTCGACTACACCTATGACGAGGCGCTGCAGCAGGTGCTGAACCGGCTGTCGCAGCTGACGCCGCTGCCCGGCAATGTGCAGCCCGGCATCTCGCCGCTGTCGGCGATCGGCGAGATCTATCGCTACCGTCTGGTCGGGCCGCCGAATTACAGTGTGCTCGATCTCAAGACCCTGCAGGATTGGGTGCTGCAGCGCCGCTTCCGCTCGGTGCCCGGCGTCATCGACGTCACCGGCTGGGGCGGCAAGACCAAGACCTACGAGATCCAGGTCGATTTCAACAAGCTGGTGGCCTATGGCCTGACGCTGCCGCAACTGCTGACCGCGGTCGGCAACGCCAACATCAATGTCGGCGGCAACACGGTCAATATCGGCTCGCAATCCGCGGTCGTGCGCGGTGTCGGCCTGATCCGCTCGATCGAGGACCTCTCCAACACCATGATCTCGCAGACCGCGGGCAATCCGGTGCTGGTCAAGGACGTCGCCACCGTGTCGGTCGGCGAGAAACCGCGGCTGGGCATCGCCGGGCTCAACCAGGACGACGACATCGTGCAGGGCATCGTGTTGATGCGCCGTGGCGAAAAGAGCTCGCCGACCATCACCCGCGTCGAAGAGACCGTAAAGACGATCAACAATTCCAGCATCCTGCCGCCCGGCGTCCGGATCGAGCGCATCTATGACCGCAAGGACCTGATCGACGTCACCACCCATACCGTGCTGCACAACATGGTGGTCGGCATCGTCCTGATCGTGCTGCTGCAATGGCTGTTCCTCGGCAATCTGCGCAGCGCGCTGATCGTCGGCGCTACGATTCCGTTCGCGCTGTTTTTCGCCGTCATCATTCTGGTACTGCGCGGCGAATCCGCCAATCTGCTGTCGGTCGGGGCGATCGATTTCGGCCTGATCGTCGATGGCACCGTGATCATGGTGGAGGCGATCTTCCGCCGGCTGTCGCACACCACCGAACTGTCGGAGGCCGAGGCCAGCCACATCTCGCCCGAGACCATCATGGGCATGAAGAAGCACGGCATCCTCAGCGCCTCCGCCGACGTGTCGCGCTCGATCTTCTTTGCCGCCGCTATCATCATCGCCGCGTTCCTGCCGCTGTTCACGCTGTCCGGCGTCGAGGGCAACATCTTCGGGCCGATGGCGCGCACCTACGCCTATGCGCTGGCCGGCGGCCTGATCGCCACCTTCACCATCACCCCGGCATTGAGCGCCATCATCCTGCCGGCGCATGTCCAGGAAACCGAAACCTGGATCATGCGACAGTTGCACCGGATCTACATGCCGGTGCTGATCTGGGCGGTGCGCAACACCAGGCTGGTGATGAGCGCCGGCGTCGTGCTGGTGGTGCTGACCGTCATCCTGGCGCGCATGCTCGGGCTGGAATTCCTGCCCAAGCTGGAAGAGGGCAATCTGTGGATTCGCGCCACGCTGCCGCCGACCATCTCGCTGCAAGAGGGCAACTCCTATGTCAACGAGATGCGCAAGCTGATCCGGGCCCAGCCTGAGGTCGAATCGGTGGTGTCACAGCATGGCCGCCCCGATGACGGCACCGACGCCGCCGGCCTGTTCAACGCCGAATTCTTCGCGCCGCTGAAGCCGTCGACCGAATGGCCGGCACCGCAGGACAAGGACGCGCTGACGGCGCGCTTGTTGAAGGAGCTGCAGACGAAATTTCCCGGCGTCGAATTCAACTTCTCGCAATATCTGCAGGACAACGTCTCCGAGGCCGTCTCCGGTGTGAAGGGCGAGAATTCCATCAAGCTGTATGGCAACGACCTCGAGGCGCTGACCGTCACCGCCAACAAGATCAAGTCGGTGCTGGCCACCGTGCAGGGCGTCACCGATCTGGCGGTGTTCACCTCGCTCGGCCAGCCGACCATCCAGATCGACATCGACCGCGCCAAGGCGGCGCGTTATGGCCTGTCGCCGGGCGACATCAACGCCACCATCAAGGTGGCGATCGGTGGCGACAGCGCCGGCGATATCTACGAGCCCGGCTCCGATCGGCACTTCCCGATCATCGTTCGCCTCGCGCCTGAATTCCGTCGCAGCGCCGAGGCGATCCAGAACCTGCGGGTCGGCGCGCCCGGGCCGAACGGCACCGTCGCGCAGATTCCGCTCAGCGAACTTGCCAATATCAGCCTGGTATCGGGCGCCGCCTATATCTATCGCGAGGGCCAGGAACGCTATCTGCCGATCAAGTTCTCGGTGCGCGAGCGCGATCTCGGCAGCGCCATCCGCGAAGCCCAGGAGAAGGTGGCGGCGCAGGTGCAGCTACCGGCTGGTTCGCGGGCGGAGTGGGTTGGTGAGTTCGGCAATCTGCAGGATGCCATCAAGCGGCTGTCGATCGTGGTACCGATCAGCCTGGCGCTGATCGGGGTGCTGCTATGGTTCAATTTCGGCTCGGTGGCGGACACCTTGCTGGCGATGAGCGTGATCCCGATGGCGATCTTCGGCGGCGTGCTTGGCCTGCTGCTGTTCGACATTCCATTCAGCGTCTCGGCGGCGATCGGCTTCATCGCGCTGTTCGGCATCGCGGTGATGGACGGGATTTTGATCCTGTCGCAGTTCAACCAGCTGATCGACGAGGGCATGGAGCGGATCAAGGCGGTGATCCGTACCGGCGAGTTGCAGCTGCGTCCGGTGCTGATGACCTGCATCGTGGCCGGCATCGGCCTCGCGCCGGCGGCGCTGTCCGAGGGCATCGGCTCGCAGGTGCAGAAGCCGCTCGCCGTCGTGGTCGTGGTCGGCATGATGCTGGCGCCGTTCGTCATCCTGATCACGCTGCCGGTGCTGATCTCGGTGTTTTCACGACGGGCGAGGTAGGGCAGGAGCGCTTGCTTCCCTCTCCCCTGGTGGGAGAGGGTGGCTTCGCGAAGCGAAGACGGGTGAGGCGGGCCGTACGCTCCGTCACCAAGCTTCCTTCATCCGACGCGAACTTCGTTTGCGCCACCTTCTCCCATAAGGGGAAAAGGAAGAAAGAGTAGCACGTGTAGCCCGGATGAGGCGGTGCGATGCGCGGCATCGCGAGGCCGCCATCCGGGGGCGGAATTTTCATCAAGCGCAGGTCCCGGATGTCGCCTTTCCTTCGCTCTGCGAGCAATGGAAAACTCATCCAGGCTACGATCCATCCTCGACGCCCGGTTTGACGTGAGTCAACGAGGTCGAGGCGCCGCTGTGTCACGGCTGGAGTTTCCGCCCTGTTCAACAGGAATCATCGATGCTCTGGCAATCCGTCGCGACCGAATGGGCCAGCCTGATTTTCCGCTGGCTGCATGTGGTGGCGGCGATGGGATGGATCGGCAGTTCGTTCTATTTCATCCATCTCGACCTCAGCCTGAAGCCCGGCAGCGGCCTGCCGGACGGCGTCAAGGGCGAGGCGTGGCAGGTCCATGGCGGCGGCTTCTACCGGATCGTCAAATATCTGGTGGCGCCGGCGGCGATGCCCACCGAACTGACCTGGTTCAAATGGGAGGCCTATACCACCTGGCTGTCCGGCTTCGTGCTGATGCTGATCGTCTATTATCTCGAAGCGGATCTGTTCCTGGTCGACAAGGCGGTGCTCGACCTGACGCCGCTGCGGGCCGGGCTGTTCAGTCTCGGCAGCCTGCTGCTGGCATGGCTGCTGTATGAGGCGGCGTGCCGCTCCGGGCTGGCGCGCCATGAATTGCCGTTCGCGATTGGTGGTTATCTGTTCCTGGTCGGGCTGACCTATGCCTTCACCCATGTATTGAGCGGCCGCGGCGCCTTCAACCAGATCGGCGCCGTTGTCGGCACCATCATGGTCGCCAACGTCTTCGCCACCATCATCCCCAACCAGAACAAGATCGTCGCCGCGTTGCTGGCAGGAAAGACTCCGGACCCGCGCTGGGGCGCGGCCGGCAAGGAGCGTTCGGTCCACAACAACTATCTGACGCTGCCAGTGATCGTGCTGATGATCAGCAACCACTACCCGCTACTGTTCGCCACCCGCTTCAACTGGGTGATCGTCGCCATCGTGCTCGCGCTGGGGCCGGTGATCCGGCACTTCTTCAATGCGCGACATGCCGATCGGCCATCACCCTGGTGGGTGTGGGGCGTCGCCGCGGTCGCCATGATCGCCATTGGCCTGCTCTCGGCGGCGGGCCCGCGCCAGGTCCATACCGGCGCGCTGCCGGCGCAGCCGGACTTCGCGGCGGTACAAGAGATCGTGTCGACCCGCTGTGGCATGTGCCACGCCATGGAGCCGGTCTGGGATAAGATTACCACCGCGCCAAAAGGTATCTTGCTCGACGACGGCGGCCACATCCGGCGCTATGCAAGGCTGATCGGGCGCAACGCGGCCTGGTCGAATGCCATGCCGCCCGGAAACGTAACGGAAATGACCGCCGCCGAGCGCGCTACCATCGCCGCCTGGTTGGCCGCGGGTGCGACAGACTGACCTGATCCCGGCGCGGACGACGATGACGTGATTTTTTTCCCTTGCGGGGGATCAAAATAGAGCGCTCCGTCGTTACATGTCCTACCGATCGGGCCGCATCCGCTCGACGTTCCCGCTTCTCGCCGGCGATTCGGAAGGCTTTTGCGGATCCATCAATCCGGTAAAACTGTTGAACGGGCAAGGCGCGAGCACCGACCCGGGCCGATGCTGCGCTGTAAGAGACCTATTTCATGCTGGCCACCACGAAACCCGTCGATCTCACCAATTGCGACCGCGAACCTATTCATATACCCGGCAGCATTCAGTCACATGGCTGTCTGCTGGCCTGTGACGGTTCGGTGGCGGTGGTGCGGCGTCACTCGGCCAATACCGCCGCCATGCTCGGGCTTGGAGGGATTGATATCAATGGTGCTACGCTCGACGACTTGATCGGCGAACAGGCCACCCATGACATTCGCAACGCCGCCGCGAAATGGGGAAGCCTGACCCGCCCTGGATTGCTGCTGGGTCTGAAGATCGCCCGTTCCGACAATACGTTCAACGTCGCGATACATCGGCACCGCCGTGTCAGCATCGTTGAATTCGAGCTGGCCACCGAAGCCGAGGTGACGCCGCCGCTGGAACTGGCGCGGCTGCTGATCGGCCGGATCGGCCAGGTCTGCGAGCTCGACGCCCTGTTCGACAATGCCGCGCGGCTGCTGCGCGCCGCGCTGGGTTACGACCGGGTGATGATCTACCGCTTTGCCCATGATGGGTCCGGCCAGGTGATCAGCGAAGCCCGGCGCAGCGATCTGGAGAGTTTTCACGGCCAGCATTTCCCGGCGAGCGACATCCCGCAACAGGCGCGGATACTGTATTTGCAGAATACCGTTCGCATCGTTTCGGATTCCAATGGCGACCGCGTCGCGATCGAACCCGCCCTCGACGCATCCGGCGAACCGCTCGATTTGTCCTTCGCGCATCTGCGCAGCGTCTCGTCGGTGCATTGTGAATATCTGCGCAACATGGGCGTCGGCGCCTCGATGTCGATTTCGATCATCAGTGGTGGCGTGTTGTGGGGGCTGATCGCCTGTCATCATTACGAGCCGCGCGTGCTGCCGATGGAACAGCGTGTCGCCGCCGAGATGTTCGGCGAATTCTTCTCGCTGCAGCTCGACGCGCTGACCCAAAAGAAGAAGTTGCTCGCCAGCGAGCGGACGCGTGGTTTTCTCGATCGTCTGATGCAGAACGTGTTGCCGCATGGCGAGGTCGAGGATTTATTGCGCGACAATGTCCGCGACTTCACCGCGCTGCTGCCGTGCGATGGCATCGGGCTCTATATCAACAAGAGCTGGACCGCGCATGGCAGCACGCCACCGGCCGTCGCGGTGCCGGCGCTGATGGCTTTCATCGCGTCGATGGCGGATGGCAGGGTGTGGGCCAGCAATGCGCTGTCCGAGTGTTGGCCGAGCGCGGAAGATTATCGCGCGGCGGTGTCCGGCGTGATGGCGGTACCGCTGTCGCAATTGCCCCGCGACTATCTGGTATTCTTCCGCAAGGAGGTCGCGCAGACCGTGAACTGGGGTGGCGATCCCAACAAGCGCTATGAGGCCGGTCCGCTCGGCGATCGTTTGACGCCGCGCAAGAGTTTTGCGATCTGGAAGCAGGAAGTGGAGCGGCAGTCGCTGCCGTGGCTTCAGGACGAGCGCGATACCGCCGAAGCCGCGCGTACCGCGCTGGTGGAAGTCGTGATGCGCCACAGCAAGATGCTGGCGGATGAGCGGCACAAGGCCGATCTGCGGCAGAAGATGCTCAATGAGGAACTCAACCACCGCGTCAAAAATATCCTGGCCCTGATCAAGTCGCTGGTTTCGCACCCGGTCGAGGAAGGCCGCAGCATCGAGGCCTACGTCACCTCGTTGAAGGGCCGTATCCAGGCGCTGTCGCTGGCGCATGACCAGGTGATTCGTGGCGCCGGCGGCGGTGGCCTGCGCGACCTCGCCGAGGCCGAGCTGTCGCCCTACAAGGATGCCGTTGCCAGAATCGCGCTCGACGGTTCCGACGTGCTGCTCGACTCGCGGGCGTTCTCAGTACTCGCTCTGGTGCTGCACGAATTGGCGACCAACGCCGCCAAATATGGCGCGCTATCGGTCAACACCGGCCGGCTCAGCCTGAATTGGCAGCGGACCGAAACGGGCGATTGCGAAATCGACTGGCTCGAGCGCGATGGTCCACGGGTCCATGCGATCGCCAAGCCGGGCTTTGGCTCGATGCTGATCGGCCGCAGTATTCCCTACGATCTTGGCGGCGAGAGCGAAGTCCATTACGAGGAGCCGGGTGCGCGGGTGCGACTGCTGATCCCGGCACGGTTCGTGACCTGGCTGACGCCGCTGGCGAGGCCGCCGGTGCATGCCCGTCTCGCCGACACTACGCCGCAGGTCTCGATGCGGGGCCTCAAGATCCTGATGGTCGAGGACCAGTTGCTGATCGCAATGGATGTGCAGACCATGCTGATGCATGAGGGCGCCGCCACGGTGGAGACGGCGTCCTCCGTGAAGGAAGCGCTGCAAGGCCTCAGCGTCTTCCGGCCCGATCTGGCGATCCTCGACGTCAACCTCGGCAATGGCAGTTCGCTGCCGGTGGCGCATGAGCTGGTCGCGCGCGGCATTCCGTTCGTGTTTGCCACCGGCTATGGCGAGACCAGCCTGATCCCGGCCTCGCTGGGCGAGGTCCCGATCGTGCGCAAGCCGTATGACATCATCTCGCTGATCGCGGCCCTGACCACGGCGATGGCGGCGACGGTGCCACAGCTTCGTTAGTTTGCGCACTTCGTGACTGGGCTTGCCCTGTGACGGTCCTGGACGCGAAGCGGCATTCTTCACCGGGCGGGCGACCAGAGTGGTTACTGACCGCAAGTCGAAGGCGAAGCGCTTCTGCTACCAGCTATACCGCACCAGACCCTTGCCAGCATACGAACGAGTCACCTCGGAGAATTCGCCTTCAAACGTCGCCGCCACGGTGATGCCATTGCGCCACTTCAGTTCAGCCGATGCCGTGGTCAGCGCTGCATCGCGGGCCTGCGCCGCGCCGTTCACAACAAAGCTCGCACCGGGCAGGGTCTGGAAGGTCGCCCCGACGGCGCGATTGGTGTTGTAGTCATGCGCCCATGCCGCACGGCCGCGGAGAGTCAGCACGGTGTCCGGCAGCGCAAAGGACTTGTCGCTGCGCAGACCGATTTCGCTACGTGGCGACGTGACGGTCTTGCTGTCGTAGTTGAGGGCAAATGTCCCGGAGCCGGAGACGGCCTGCTCGCCATAGCCGGGCAGCAGGAAGGTGGTGAACTGAGCGGCGGCATAGGGCGTCACGCCCCAGCCGAGCCATGGTGTATCCAGCCGATAGCCGCCTTCGACGCGACCCGTGAAGGCATTGGTGTTGAACCGGCCACGCAACTGATCGGTGCTGCCGAGTGTAACCGTTCGATCGGTCGTCACATCCTGCCAGCCATAGGCCAGCGCCCCGCTGAGATAAGCAGCCCCCATTGTGTGACGGAGGAAGGCACCGGCCTGGAACAGGTCACTGCGGCCAGTGCCGAGCCCATTGCCACCGCCGAAATTGGTGCCGCCGCCCGCCAGCGCGAAGCCGGCGACCGTGAAGGGCGACAAGCGATAGTCGGCGCCGATCGCGGTGCCATAGATCCGGCTGGTCGATCCCGTCGAGCCCGCCGCCGTGTTGCCCGCCGTCGTCTGCGAGCCGCCGAATCCCG
This sequence comes from Tardiphaga sp., assembly GCF_025356345.1. GTDB lineage: Bacteria > Pseudomonadota > Alphaproteobacteria > Rhizobiales > Xanthobacteraceae > Tardiphaga. The sequence continues at coordinate 1 of NZ_JANXTC010000018.1, read as the reverse complement.
C
>NZ_JANXTC010000109.1:0-18661 GCF_025356345.1 Tardiphaga sp. | reverse complement strand
TCCTTCCTGGTTAACGAATTCGCCGGCCGAAAGCTTCTTCTCGTTGACGATGCCGTCTATCGTGCTGCGGATCGTGCGTTGATCCAGAATAGCTTGCGAGCGCTCCAGTTCAAGCTTCGACAACTCACGTTCCTGCCGCTCGCGCAGCAGGTCCTGCTCGGCGACGCGGGCCTCGGCGCGTAATTCTTCGAAGCGATCCTGGGTGACGATCTTGCGCTCGAACAATTGCGCGTTTCGATCAAGCCGCGCCCGTGCAAGGTTCAGTCGCTCGGTCTGCGCGTCAATCCGCGCTGTGCTCTCGGCCCGGAATTTGTTGAGACGAACCGTAGAGGTCTCCACTGACGATTCAAGGATCGCGATCGGCTGCCCTCGTACCACGACATCGCCGCGCTTGATGAGAACCTCCGAGAGAATGCCGGTGATTGGACTGCCGAGTTTCAATACTTCCGAAGGGTGGATAATGCAGTCGAATGAGGAATCGGCAGCCACGGCGCGCGCGGAGAGGTAGACAAGGGTCGCGGTAACGGTCAGCAGGCGGATCATCGATTATTCCGGATTTCCAGAGAAGGCCAAGGCTTGATCGAGCATCTCGTCGCTTTTCAGCAGGCTGGAGCGCATGCCGGCGTGCAACCGTTCGAACCGGCGCTGTTCGCGCCGCATGATCCAGCGTCCGATGCCATCGCCGAGTAACCGGTGCCCGATCGCGACGGCAGCTTTCGCCGTTGGCGATAACGCGTCGAGCAGCGGATCGTGTAAGGATAGGATAGGCATGAACGCGCCGGGATCACCTTGTCGCGCGCAGCGGCCCGCGAGTTGGCGGTCGATCCGCTTGGAGTCGTGGATCTCCGTCATGATGACGTGGAGCCCGCCATTCGCCCGCGCGTCGTCTGCCAGCCGGATGTCGGTGCCACGGCCGGCCATGTTGGTGGCGATGGTAATCCTTCCGGCTGTGCCGGCATTGCCGATGATCTCCGCCTCCATGATATCCTGCGATGCATTCAGCACAACATGGTCGAGGCCGACCGCGGCAAGGTGGCTGCTCGCGATGTTCGATGTGGCGACAGATCGCGTCCCGATCAGCACAGGAACACCACGCGCGGAAAGTGCACCGGCTTCGGCCGCGATCAGTTGCCATTTGGTCTTGATGTTTGGCGCGACGACGGCGGCGACCATTCGGCGCTTGGAAGGTCGGTTTGGCGGAATCTGCGCGATAGCGAGTCGGTAGACGCTCCACAATTCCGCGCCGATCTCTCGCGCGGTGCCGGACAGGCCGGAGAGACGCCGGTAGCGGCGAAAGAATTTCTGATAGGTCATCCGCGCCAGCGTGACCCTCGTGCCGGACATAGCGCAACCTTCCTTCAGCTCGATCATCTGGTGCAGACCATCGGTCCAGAAACGGTCGGCCATTACCCGACCAGTATATTCGTCGACGATTTGAACCGTGCCGTCGCGCACGATATAATGCTCGTCTCGACGCATCAGGTGCAGCGCGGTCAGCGCCTGTGTAACGAGTTCCTCGCGATAGACCTTGTGTTTCCAGACGCCACCGAGCGAGGTGCCGAGTTCGCCTAGACGGTCAATCGCATCGGGCGTCAACGTGATGCTGCTATCGCTATCCCATGTCAGATAATCCTGCCGCTTGCCGAGCTTGTCGGCGACGTCGAGTGCTTGCTTGAAGATGCGCGCCTGATCGTCACCCGCCGCGCTTTGTGACAGGATCAGCGGCGTGCGCGCCTCGTCGACCAGAACGCTGTCGGCTTCATCGACGATCGCAAAATGCAACCCACGAAGCACGACGCCGGATACGGCGCGGTCCTCGTCGCTGAGCGTCTCTGCCTTGAAACGCAGGTGGCCGCGCCGGCTGCCCAAGGCGAGAATGTCGCGGAGGTAATCGAATGCGAGCTCTTTGTTGGTGCAATAGGTCACGTCGCAGGCATAGGCCGTGCGACGTTGATCGGGTTTCAGACCCTCGGTGACGCTGCCGACGCTAAGGCCGAAGAATGCGTAAAGCGGGCCAAGTGATTCGACGTCGCGCACCGCGAGATAATCATTCACGGTGACCACATGCACCGGCAGTCCGGAAAACGCAGCGGTAATGGCGGCGAGCGTGACGGTCAGAGTCTTGCCTTCGCCGGTGCCCATCTCGGCAATCATGCCGCGCAGCAGCGCGTGGCCACCGATCAATTGCACGTCGAAATGGCGATGACCGAGGACGCGTCCCGCCGCTTCGCGGATGATCGCAAAGCACAGCCCCACAGTCTTCAGCCGCGGCGTTTCGTGACGCCGCAACGCAAACCGGATCTCCCGTGCCCGCGTCCTCAACGCCTCGTCATCGAGGGACCGCAGGGCTTCGGCATGGGAATCCGCGACCGCAACGATCCGGCCAAGATGCCTGGCACGCAGCCGCGCGAACGGCGTCACGAAACGCGCCTGTACCGACAGGAGTGCGCGGTCAAGCGCCGTCTCACGCGGTATCGTGCGTTCGGCAAAGAACACCAGGCGCGGCAACGACCTATGTGCGATGACGGTGTCAGACACTGAACTGCTTCAGGAACAGCTGACGCACCGCGCGCCCGATCCGGTAGCCGACAGGTTCGTCCGGATGCTGGAAGCGGACATAGACTCTGCCGCCGAGACGCGACGGCAAAACGCTGCCATCGATGCGAAGATCGAAATGGAACAGCGCTTCAAGCGGCTTCGGATGGTCGGTCCTCGAGGGATCCAGCAACACTGAACCACCGCCGATGGTGCTGAGGGCAAGATGTGGAATTTCAGCTGTAGCCGCCGGCACTTCGCGCAAAATATGCGCGGCGACAATCTGACTGATGTGCTCGGCAAATCGGACCTCGACCTTCAGCGTGCCGCGCCGAACCGGATCAACCTCGTCTTGCGGCACGACCACCCGCAGGATTGGATCGTCCGCGCCAAGAATGTAGCCGACCACATCGCCCTTGTGGAGAAATTTGCCCGGCAGATCGACATCATCCAGCAGTAGGAACTGGCCAGCCTTGGCGGCGGTCAGGGAGAGCTCGCCAAGGCGGCGCCGGCTCGACTCCAACTGCCCTTCCATGTGAAAGATCTGTTCCTGCAGAATATTGGCCTGTACGATGTCGCGTGACGTTGCCGCCTCAAGTCGCAACCTCAACTCGTCGAGTTGCTTTTCCAGCACGCGGGTGGAGCCGACCAGTGTCGCGTCCTCGCCTACTACGAGGACCGCTCCGGTTTCGACGTGGCGGCCGTTCGGCGCCCGAACCTCAGCCACGATCTGATCGGACAGGCTTCGCACTGTCGATTGCTCGCCGACCCACACCACGCCCTGCGCCATGGTCGCCAATGGCATGGGCACCGCGAGCAGGAGCAGCAGCGCAGCGACCGCCATTCCCCCTGACAGCACAATCGCACGGCGGCGCCGGCGCTGCAGAACCGGACTCTCGATCACAAACCGGATGGCCTTGGACGCCGGCCAGACGATAGTAGTAACCACCGAAGCGATCGCCAGCGCCATCCCGATGAAGAACAGCTTGCCGGCGATGAACAGCGCAATCGTGAGCGTAATCGACATCCTGTAAGCGAACGCCCCGACGGCATAGACGAGAAACCAGGCCGCTTCGCCGCGCGCGGTTGCCGGCGATGAAATTCCGTCAATACCGAAGACGTAGTGTTGGATCAAATAGATGAAATGCCGGTTGGCACGGGCCGCAAGGTTGGGTATTTCCAGCAGGTCCGAGAGCACGTAGTAACCGTCGAATTTGAGCAGCGGGTTGCCGTTAAAAAGTAGCGTCGAGACACCGCCGATCAGCATGACGTTGAAGGCCAACGCGCGCGCCATCCCGGGCTCGGCGGCGACCCACAATAACACCGCGATCGAAGCCAGCGCCGCCTCGACGATGATTCCCGCAGCGCCGACCGCGGCCCGATGCCATTTGTTGCGAAATGCCGCCGAAGCCGACGCGTCGACATAGGGTACTGGAATGAACACCAGGAACATGATGCCGATCTCATGCACGGCGCCGCCAAATATCTTGGTGGTATAAGCGTGACCGAGCTCGTGGAAAGCCTTGACCAGCGGATACGCGGCGAGCAACAGCACCACATTTTGTGACGTGAGCAATTGATCGTTGATGCTTCCAGCCAAGGCGGCGGCATTCATCGCGCCGACAACGATGCCGACGATGACGAGCACCAGCCAGCATGCCAACCCGGCACGGCTGAAGAGCGGTCGTACCAGCGGTAGCGTGGCATTGAGGAATCTGTCGGGATCGACAAGCGGAAACCGTAGCGCCAGCGGATTGCGGATCCGGCTCATCAGGTTGCGGCGCGAGATGGTCTCGGCGCGCTGGCTCAGTTCGTCCATGTCTGGCGGAAGTGTGCCGACCAAAAGGTCGGCGCCGTGCAACTGCGCGAGCAGGCGAATGATCTCCTCCTGCGTCGGCTGGTCCTCACCGAATTTTTCGCCAGCGCGTACCCAGATGTCGTTGATGGTGCGATGGCCGTCCATCATGCAGATCACGAAATGCGCGGTAGGTGAAATCCGGTGGAAGCGGCCGGTCTGGTGATCCTGCAAGAGATACCAGACGCCGCCGCGGAACATCTGGCGGTGAATTTCCGAGTGCGCGCGCAGCCGCGGTTTGAGCCCGACCACGCGATACCAAGAGGGGCTGTAAATGCTTTTTGACATCGATCAGCCTAGCCGATCCAGCGCCAAGCAGTGATGCGCAGCCACTCCAGGAACGATCGGGTTACGATCCACGCCATGCGGCGGCGATCGACGTCGATCTTGGCAATGCCCCGCATCCCCGGCCGCAGCGCGGCCGGCGCTTCCGCCAACTCCGCCTCGATCTTGAACGTGTTACGCCCATCATGGGCTTTTGACACCGGCGTGATTTTGCTGACCACCACGTCGAAGCTGTCGCCCGGCAGCGACGACACCACCAACCGACCCTTCTGAGAAAGGGCGATTTCCGCAATCTGGGTTTCATCGACTTCGAGAACGACGCGGTAGCTGTCCAGCGGCGCGATCTGAAACAGCTCCTGGCCGCGTTGCAATGAGCCGCCGATCGACTGCGTGAGATCGCCGGAAATGATCTGGCCGTTGAACGGCGCGGTGAGGCGGGCGCGGGACAGTTGTTCGTCGACGAGATGAATCTGCGCGTCGGCCTGTTCGATTTGCGTCGCCGAGATTTTTTGCTCGGTGCGGTTCCGCTCGCCCATGGCCTTTTCGAATTCCAGAACCTTGCGCTGTCGTTCCGTCACCCATTTAAGGCGTTCGAGAATGAGGTCGCGGTCGTCAAGACGCGCGATCAATTGCCCAGTGTGCACGGTGTCGCCGGCGCGGGCCGATGCCTCAAGCACGAAGCCATTGAAGGGCGCGACGACCGAGCGCTGGATTTGACCCTCCACCACTGCTTCCGCTGCGACGCGGTACATGCCGGTCCAGAAATAGCCCGCTGCCGCCAGAACCACGATGCACAGAACGATAAGCTTGCGCGCTGCATGGCCTGGACCCGCGAGGGTTCTGATCTGGATCGCGAAAGCGTCCCATGCCTTGAGGACAATCCAGCGGTCGTTCCGCCGCTTTTCTTCCAAGATAGGCCCAGTGATCGCCGCGATGCCGTCCAGTACGGCGATGCTATCCGGGTCGAAACCATTGTCAGCACCGCGTTCAAGAGAGACCGCGCCGATGAAGCGATCCCGGACGAACAGGGGGATGGTCAAGATCGCGCCCGCCGCGCAGCTCGACGCCAGCTCGGCATGCGCGCGCGTCACGTTCATTTCATCCATCGCGGGCGGATGCAGGATGATCGCGCGCTGGTCGATCGCCTCATCCATCGCGATGCCAATGAGGCGCACCAGATTCATCTGCTGGCCGAACTGCGCGCTGTGGGAGATTGCGACAATTTCGCTGTAGCCTCGCCTGACGAAGCCGATGCTAACTCGTTCACAACCGAAGCGCCCCGCGAGCTCGGTCGCCAGCGATCGGCAAGCGCCGCCGAAGCGTTCCTGTTCGAGCACAACCGACAGCATGTCGAGCGCCCCATGAGCCTTGCGGCTCTTATCCGAATGCGCGTGCTCATCCTGCCTCAAAATATATTCGCGCAGGCCGGCGACCCCCCATTGCAGCTGCCGCATCGCGGTACGAAGCTGTACTTCACTCGCGCCGCGCATCTCGAAGGCGGCAATGCCATGAAGCTCGTCACGGACGAGTATCGGGAAGGCCAGTCCGGGAAGCGTCGCACCGGCGAGGTCGGAGGCGCCGTATTGGGCGACGCCGCGGCGCTGTTCGGCAGCAACGCTGATCGTTTTGGACAGTGGCGCGGGGTCCCAACCGGCCGGCTGAACGGCGAGCGACGTGGCGCTCATTTCCGGGCCGGCAAACACGCCGCTGCCTGTAATGTTGCCGATCAGAGCGGATTGCAGCGACAGCCAGATGTCGCAGTAGGCTCGAAAACTGGAGGCTTCGCCGAGTTGTTTCCAAAGCGCCGGGTCGGCATAGGCGATCCCGGAATCGATGGCGGCGGCGCCCGAGGTGCTGAAGCCAGAAAGTTCGGTCGGTCTGAGAGGCCTCATCCGCTACACGCTGGATATCTCGTAAAAAAGCCGTCCGATGACGCCGCCTGCCATGCAGTCCTGCGATATGTCACGGTGTTAAAAGCGTCGCTTGATCAGCGTGCATCAACCCGCAGCTCGCCGTAACGCTGTTCGTATCCGGTCAGGACGCCACCCAAAGCCAGCCAAAGACGCTTGGCTGCGTGAGGGCTCAGGATGATGCGGTTGTTCAGCTCGACCTAAACCTGACGATCGGTCGAAACATTCCATGTCTGATTGGTACCAAAAAACAGATCGACCTGCTCGAGGGTGCTTTGAATATTGACGACATTTGCGAAGTGCGACTGCATCTTGGAGTCGTCCCACGTCACTGCTGAAAGCACCTGTGCGTCGGAGGTCTCGCGTTCCTTTTCCGTCTGCGCTTCCGCCGTCATGTCGCTCTCCTGCGCCTTGGGCGGCCAAGCCGCCGGAACTCTATCTTGGTTGCGAAAATCATAAACCTAGATCGTGTGACGATCTGATGAAATTCAGCGAATGTATCGAGTATTGAGGCACCTTCATTGCTGAGAAGCGGCGAGAGCGTTACCTGAGTTACAGTTAGGCTGGACATCGCCATAGGACTATCTGCGTTCTTGTTCCCAACTTCGGAAGATTATGGCCAAATCGGATTCGATCGCCTCGACCGATTTCGACGGAGCCACTTTTCTGTAACGACCAATTGCGGGTAGTGCCATGTCGGCCCCGACAAGCACACTTTCGATTCGCCGAAACTTCGCGAGCGGCTTTTTTAAGAGCGACTGCGTCTAAACTTCGTCGAGTAACAAAAGGACGTCGTCTCAGGCGTTGGCCGAAACTGACGGCAAGCGGACGGCTGTCGTTGTTGTGGATATCGCGAATACAGCATTAAAACATTGATATGTAGAGGGAATCGATCTCGTCGTAGCTTCACCACGAAGCGGTTTGACGGTGCTGATAGTTCTAACCCACGCCGACTGTAAATCAGTCGTCTTATAACTTCGAAGGTTCGAGTCCTTCTTCCCCCACCATCGTGTTTCCATTGAAGAATCAGCCCTGCGGGGCCGGCCGGTTCGAGGCGGGTTTCCAGGTCCTTTCGGGCGCAGGGCACTTCTGGGTCACACAATCCATTGAGCCCCGATGGCTGGCCTGTGGACAGGACCATGGTCGAAACCTTGCCACCGCGCCGGCGGCTTGGCCGTGCAGACCCGCCGCAAGCCAACCATCTACCGGACCGATAAACTCGAACTGTCGCTATCGCCGTTGCACGTAACAGCGCGCTGACAGGCGGTTGCATAGCGCCAGGCTACGGCGCGCGGTCAATGAGCGAATAGAAACTGACGAAGTGTCAGGCGGCCTCGCGCAGCGATATATCGAGCGCAATAAGTGCCGAGATCTTTATCCTGTCGAAATCGCGCTCGCCCTGCGCGGCCTCGGAAAGAATATACTGCGCGACGTCGAGCGCGGACATCGATTGCGACCGCCGAAAGCGTGGGTCGGCGAGAACATCATCGAGGGTCTGTCGCAAGCGTGCCAGGGTGGAGGTATCATAGGCCGGAATCATAGGTGTCGCCTCAGGCTGTGTTAGCTCCTTGTAGCCGCGCTGAATTACAGCCGGGTGACCTCGACCCCGATTTCTGGCGCGCCGGCGTCGAGCGCGCGTGGGGCTCTTGCTGCGAAGACGAGGTCGGGAAATTCTTTCGTTTGGTGCCGGCATTCGAGCGCAGCCTGGTGCGCTCCGGAACCATCCCGATCAAACACGGGTTCTCGATCACCGACGAGGCGCAGCATCTGCGGTTCAGCATGCGTATCGCCGATCCGCTGCAACATTGCAGGCCGAGCCCGATCGACGTGCACCCGGGCTATCTCCGCGCGCCGCTGCCGCCCGAGATGCAGGTGCCGTCGCGCTACCGAGGCGGGGCGGGCTTTTCCACATCGTCACCGGGCTGTCGTGAAACCTTGGGCTGACTGTCAAGGGCCGCAGGCATCTTCGTCATGATTCGACGAAGGATGCCGGGATGACGATGACAACAGCGGACGCAGGATCGACGCGGCGCCGGTTCCTGGCGTGTTCGGCATCGACGCTCGTGCTGTCCGGGATCGGCAACGTGGCTTCCCCGTTTCTCAGCCGCGCCGCGGATCGCCCGAATATCAGTTGCGGCTTGCAGTCCGGCGATGTCTCGACGGATGCCGCCGTGATCTGGGCGCGGGCGGATCGGGCCGCGCGCATGCGGGTCGATTATTCGACGACTGAAAGTTTTCGCAGCGTTCTCGGCTCGCGCTCGATCGATGCGCTGCCCGCCAGCGACTTCACCGCCAAGCTGCTGCTCGAAGGCCTGCCATCCGGCCAGGACATCTTTTACCGCGTCCGGTTCGACGATATCGCCGATGGCCGCTTTGCTGGCGAGACCCAGATCGGTCATTTCAAGACCGCATCCGCCGTGATGCAATCGATCTCCTTCGTCTGGTCCGGCGATACGGTCGGGCAGGGTTGGGGCATCGATCCCGCGCGCGGCGGCCTGCGCAGCTATCGCACGATGCTCGATAATCGCCCGGACTTCTTCATCCATTGCGGCGATCACATCTACGCCGACTGCCCGGTCGAGTCGGAGTTGAAGCTGCCGGGCGGCGACGTCTGGCGAAATATCGTGACGGAGGACAAATCCGTGGTCGCGCACAGCCTGGCGCAATTTCGCGGCAACTATAAATATAATCTGCTCGACGAAAACATGCGGGCGTTCAACGCGCAGGTCCCGATCCTGGCGCAATGGGACGATCACGAAGTCACCGATGATTGGTCGCCGATCGGCTCGATCGATGATACCGGCTATGACGAGACCGGCGCCTCGCGGCTGGTGTCGCGGGCGCGACAGGCTTTTCACGAATTCGTGCCCATGCGCACGCGGCCGGATCAGGCCGGCCAGGTCTATCGCAAGGCAAGCTACGGTCCGTTGCTGGACGTCTTCATGCTCGATATGCGCAGCTACCGCGACTCCACCTGGAACAAGGGCGACGACCAGGCGCCAGCCTTCATTCTTGGCCCGATCCAGCTGGCGTGGCTGAAGCGCGAGCTGGCGGCGTCCGACGCGACCTGGAAGGTGATCGCCGCCGACCTGCCGATCGGACTGATCAGCCTCGATGCCATCGCGCTGGGTGATGGTCCGCCGGCGCGCCGCGAACACGAGATCGCCGATCTGCTGTCGTTCATCAAACGCGCCGGTGTAAGCAACCTTGTCTGGCTCACCGCCGATATGCACTACACAGCCGCGCATCATTACGATCCGGACCGCGCCGTGTTTCAGGATTTCGAGCCGTTCTGGGAATTCGTCTCGGGTCCGCTGCACGCGGGAACCTGGGCGCCCGGTCAACTCGACAATACTTTTGGCCCTGCGGTGAAATTCGCCAAAGGCTGCAGCGAGGCGCAGGGCGAAAATCTCGCGCCGTGTTTCGGACTGCAGTTCTTCGGGCATGTCAGCATCGACGGCGGCAGCGAGGTCATGACCGTCACCCTGAAGGACGTGGACGATCACGCGCTGTGGTCGGTCGATATCCCGCCAAGGCCGAATGCCCGGTTGAGCCGGTTGTCGTCCGGACATTTCTGATCGGCGGCGTCGAGCGGTAACTTGGTGTCAAAGAACGATTTTGGTGCGTGACCCTACGCCGCGCCTGCCAAATTGTCGCGGCTGTCATCCAGCCTTCAAATCCCTCGGGCAAAGATTAACACCTGTTAACCCGTGGGAGTGTTGTCGATGAGCGATTTTACGATGAACCAGGCTGACGGCGGCGGGCTGATAGAGCCGGCATCGCGGCCAAATCTGGACAAGGGGTTTAATCCGCTGACGATGATCCTGTTCTTCGGGATACTGGCCGCTGGCGCACTGTTCGTCGCCTACAGCATCTATTCCGACGTCCATGCCACCGGCACCCGCGTGACCACCTACCTGCCATATCTGCTGCTGTTCGTAGCGTTGCTGATCGCGCTCGGCTTTGAATTCGTCAACGGTTTTCACGATACCGCCAATGCGGTCGCAACCGTGATCTACACCCACTCGCTGCCGGCGGAATTCGCCGTGATGTGGTCGGGCTTCTTCAACTTCCTCGGCGTGCTGGTTTCGACCGGGGCCGTCGCCTTCGGCATCGTCTCGCTGCTGCCGGTGGAGCTGATCCTGCAGGTCGGCAGCTCCGCTGGCTTCGCCATGGTGTTCGCGCTGCTGATCGCACGATCATCTGGAACCTGGCGACCTGGTATTTCGGCCTGCCGGCGTCCAGTTCGCACACGCTGATCGGTTCGATCATCGGCGTCGGCGTCGCCAATGCGGTGATGCGCGGCCGTGACGGTACCTCGGGCGTCGACTGGGGCAAGGCCACCGAAATCGGCTATGCGCTGCTGCTATCGCCGCTCGTTGGTTTTGTCTGTGCCGCGGCCCTGCTGTTGCTGTTGAAATTCGCGGTCCGCAATCCGGCGCTGTATGCCGCCCCTGAAGGCAACAAGACGCCGCCGATCTGGATTCGCGGGTTGTTGATCCTGACCTGCACCGGCGTCAGCTTCGCGCACGGTTCGAATGACGGCCAGAAGGGTATGGGCCTGATCATGCTGGTGCTGATCGGCACCGTGCCGACCGCCTACGCACTGAACCGCGCGCTGCCGGAATCGCAGGTCCAGCAGTTCCAGACCAACTCGATGTCGGCGGCCAAGGTGATCGCGGCCAAAGGCGCGGGCCACAGCATCCTCGGCGATCCGCGCCCCGCGGTGACGCAATATGTCTCGCAGCACAAGATCACCGAAGGCACCTATCCGTCACTCGCCGTGCTGGTGGCCGATGTTGGCAACCAGGTCCGGACCTATGGCACGCTCGACAAGGTACCGGCCGAGTCGGTCGGCAATACCCGCAACGATATGTACCTCGCTTCGGAAGCGATCCGCTTCCTGATGAAGGACAAGGAAAACGACCTCAGCAAGGACGACGTCGCCGTGCTGAACACCTACAAGGGCTCGCTCGATGCCGCGACTAAATTCATCCCGACCTGGGTGAAGATTGCCGTCGCCATCGCGCTCGGTCTGGGCACCATGATCGGCTGGAAGCGGATCGTCGTCACCGTCGGCGAGAAGATCGGCAAGTCGCATCTGACCTACGCGCAGGGAGCCTCGGCCGAGCTGGTCGCTGCCGTGACCATCGGTGCCGCCGATATGTTCGGCCTGCCGGTCTCGACCACCCATGTGTTGTCGTCCGGCGTTGCCGGCACGATGGCGGCGAACGGTTCCGGCCTGCAGATGGCGACCATTCGCAACATGCTGGCGGCGTGGGTGCTGACGTTGCCGGCCGCGATCATGCTGTCGGCCGGGCTGTACGTATTGTTCTCACACCTGTTCTGAGTTCAACGAGGCCGCCGCTAATCGCGACGGCCTCGTTGCTCCGATTTCCAGCTTCATCTGATGGCGTAAACCTTTTCCGGTGCCTGATGTCGTCCGAGTTCTCGTCAGTACTCCTCGCCGCGGACCGCGGCGCCGTCCCGGAAATCATTCCCGGTCTGGTGTGGGCATTCCGGATTCATTCGAACGGGACGCCGGAAGCGCTGCCGGTCGATGCGGCCATCGATATGGTCCATGGCGATCTGCTCTGGCTGCATTTTAACCTCACCGACTCCCGCGCGCTGCAATGGCTGGCGCACGCCGAGTTGCATGCCCCCGAACAGGGCCGCGCGCTACTGCTGTCCAAGGACACCTATCAGCAGCTCCACTCGGCGGCCGACAGCGTCTATGGCGTCATCTCCGACCTGCTGCGCGATATCGACGAGGTCACCGAGGAGACCGGCTATCTGCGGTTCCTGATGACCGAGCGATTCCTGATCAGCGGCCGGCACCATGCTCTGTGCGCGGTCGATGCCACCCGCCGCTCGCTGGAAGGGGGCCGTCGCGTCGATGGCGTCGCAGCCCTGCTGGAGACCATCATCGAGAACGTTGCCGACACCATGGACAATGTCGCCGACCGGATCGCGGTGGCGCTGGACGAGATCGAGGAGCAGGTGCTGTCGGGTAATTCCAAGGACATGCTGGCGCGGCTCGGCCGGCTGCGGCGCACCTGTGTCCGGCTGCACCGGCAATTGTCCGGACTGCGCATCGTGTTTCACCGGTTGGAACACAAGGGCGTCGACGGCCTGAAACCGGCTTTGCAGTTGCGCGCGGGAAAACTGGCGCAGCGTCTCGACGGCCTCGATCACCGTGTGGTCGAGATGCGCGAGCGGAGCCGGCTGCTGCAGGAGGAGCTGCATCTGCAGATCGAGGAGCAGGGCAATGACAGTCTGCGCGTTCTCTCGGTACTGACCGCGCTGCTGCTGCCGCCGACGCTGATCACCGGCGTGTTCGGCATGAACACCAAGGGGCTGCCGTTCACCGACAATGAGAACGCCTTTCTCTGGGCGGCGCTGTTGCTGGTGCTGTCATCAGCCTCGGCCTATCTGGTGATGAAACGCATCGGCTTGATCAGGTAGCGGCATGCAGCGGCGGGGACGCGGCAACCGGTTTGCCGCCGCGATCTGCGCGGCGTGGGTCTGGCTATCCGTGCTTGTTGCCGCGCCAGCCAATGCCGCTGATCCCCCCGCAAGGGATGCCAGGCAGATCCTGGCGGATTGGGGCATCGCTTTTTCCGGCGCCTATATCGGCGAAGTGCTGGGCAATGCCGCTGGCGGCGTCCGCCGTGGTACCATCTATGCCGGGCGGTTCGATCTAGGCGCCGATATCGATCTCGACAGGATGGTCGGATGGAGCGGCGCCACCTTTCATGCCAATGTTTTTCAAATTCATGGCGGCGGGCTGTCGCGCGACTATGTCGGCAATCTGATGCTGGCGAGCGGTATCGAGGCGTTGCCGGCGACGCGGCTTTACGAGATGTGGATCGAGCAGTCGCTGCTCGACGGCCGTCTGACGATCAAGGTTGGCCAGCAGCCATCCGATATCGAATTCATCGACAGCAAATATGACGACATCTTCGTCAATTCCGCGCTGGGCTGGCCCGGCATCACCGGCGTGATCCTGCCGAGTGGTGGGCCGTCGCCGCCGCTGGCGGTGCCCGGTATCCGCGTCAAGGCGCAATTGTCGGACCGCATCACCGCCTATGTCGCGATGTTCGATGGCGACGCCGCGCCGGCGGGTCCGGAAGATCCGCAGATCAAGAACCCGCATGGTCTGTTGTTTCGGGTCAATGACCCGCCATGGTTCATCGGTCAGCTCAAATACGGCTTCGAGCTCGGCGCCGCGGCGCTGCCGGGTTCGATCACAGCGGGCGCCTGGTATCATATGGGCACGTTCGACGACCAGCACCTGACCGCGCGGGGCTTGTCGCAGGCTGATCCTGCGGGATCAGGCGAGCCAGCCAACTTGCGGCGCAACCAAGGGGTCTTCGCCGTCTATGAGCAGCGGCTGGCGCGCAGTCCGCTCGATCCGCAGAAGGGGGTCGGCCTGTTCGCGCGCGCCTCCGTCAGCCCCTCCGACCGCAATCTGGTGAGCCTTTATCTCGATGGCGGCATCCAGATCAGCGGCTTCAGCGAAATCCGGCCCAATGACAGGATCGGTGTCGCGATGACCTATGCGCGCATTTCGGACGGCGCCCGGCAGTTCGACCGTGAATTCCGGCAGTTCACCGGCAGCGTGGCGCCCGTGCGCGATTACGAGGCCATTCTGGAAATGACCTATCTGGTTGAGCTCAAGACAGGCGTTGTCGTTCAGCCGCTTTTTCAATACGTCATGCATCCCGGTGGCGGGGCTGTCGACCCGAGCGATCCCGCGCAGAGCCGGCGCATCAGGGACGCCACGGTGTTCGGCGTTCGCACCACGATCAGTTTCTAGCAGTCCGCCAGCGGCGACTGATCCGCCAGGCTCGTGGTCCGCCGCCGACGAGCGCTGGTGTCACACCGTGCGGGATCTGGCTTTGAGATAGGCCCACTGCTGATATTGCACGCGGTCTTCATGCAATGCCCGGGCCCGGATATGGCCGGGGAAAATGTCGAGGCAGTGATAGTCTGCGGCGGAGCGGCCGCCGACGCTGGCGATCTGGATGTCGTAGGTGTCGCTGAAGCGGGCCAGCACGGTCGGCGTGATCGCGACGTCGGTGCGCATGAAATCATGCAGTTCGACGATGATGCGCGGTTCGCGCGCCAGCGCCTGCTCGGTGAAGCCGTGAGTCTCGGCTTCATCGCTGCCGATCAGCAACGGCAGATCGGCGTCGGCGGTCGCGCTACGGTGAAACTGCATGCCGCCGAACGGTCCGGCTTGAATCACGAAATCGAAGCGCTCGATGAATTGCGCTTTCCAGCCTGTCAGCGCGCCCTGCAGCCGCGCATTGCGGCGGGCATGCAGCCGGCGGCGGCTGGCGCGGATCAGTCTGAACAGTGCCGGGGTATATCGCGCCAGAACCCGCTTGGTGGTATACAGACGAGAGTGATGCATGAAGTTACGGCCCTGGCTGATGATATGGAACAGGTCACGATCACGGATGCCGACACCCCGGTCGCTCGCCTGCGGGTAACCTTAAGAAGGCGCAAGTATGACGGGTGACAAACATAGCCACGGGAGCGTCCCATCGCGAGTTTGAAGACAGGAGAGAGCTGGCGGGTCGGCGTGCTGTTCTCGCAAAGCGGCGTCACCGCCGCGGTCGAGCAGACCCAGCTCAACGCCACCCTGCTGGCGATCGACGAGATCAATGCCGCCGGCGGCGTACTTGGCCGCGCGGTCGAGCCGGTGATGTATGATCCGTCGTCGGATCCCAGGCAATTCCGCGCGCTGGCCGAACGCCTGCTGGTCGCCGACCGGGTCCGGCTGCTGTTCGGCTGCTATATGTCGAGTACCCGCAAGGCGGTGCTGCCGGTGGTGGAAAGCCATCGCGGGCTGCTGTTCTACCCGACACTGTATGAGGGGTTCGAATATTCCCGGCACTGCATCTATTCCGGCGCGGCGCCGAACCAGAACGCGCTGCAACTGGCGCGCTATCTGCTCTCGACCTTTGGCAACCGCTTCTTCCTGGTCGGCTCGAATTACATCTATCCCTATGAATCCAACCGGCTGATGACCGATTTCGTGATGCAGGGCAGCGGCAAAGTCCTCGACGAGACCTATGTGCCGCTGCTGGCCTCGCCGGCGGATTTCGACAAGGTGATCCGCCGCATCAAGAAGACCTCGCCGGATGTAATCTTCTCCACCGTAGTCGGCGCTGGCACCGCGATGCTGTATCAGGCCTGCCGCGAGGCTGGCTTTGATCCCGGGAAAATGCCGATCGCCAGCCTCACCACCAGCGAGGCCGAGGTGGCCGCGATGAGCCATGAGGCCGCCGAGGGCCACATCACCGCGGCGCCGTTCTTTGAAACACTGTCGACCGCTTCGGCGCGGAAATTCGTCGCCAGCTTCAAGGCCAAGTTCGGCACTGAGGCGCCGGTGCCGGCCGCCGCGGAAGCGGCCTATTTCCAGTTTCATCTGGCGATGCGCGCGCTGGCACGCGCCGGCAGCGACGATCCCGAGCGGGTGCTGGTCGAGGTGCGCGATTGCGAATTCGATGCGCCGCAGGGCCGCGTCAAGATCGATCCGGAGAACAACCACGCCTTTCTGTGGCCGCGGATCGCACGGCTGGATGCGCGGGGCAAATTCCAGACGGTGTGGAATCCCGGCGTGCGCATCAAGCCCGATCCCTATTGCGTGGTGCAGAGCCTCGACGACTGGGCGGCCGACGATCTGCCGTCGGTCGTGCGCTAGCGGATCGCGGGGGCACAGTGGCGATCCAGATACTTCGCGATCTCAGGGGGCTGCGGGTGCAGGTGGTGCATCCGCAGGACAGCGAACGCGTCAGCCTGGTCGAGCATCTGCGCCGGATCGGCTGCATGGTGGAGACGCAATGGCCGGTGCCGGCGGCATGGCCCGACGCCGCCGACGTGCTGCTGCTGGCGATTGACCATGATGCCCGCGCCGATATCCAGCGGCTGCTGAAGACCAATGACGGCGCGCGGCCGACCCTGATCGCGATCGTCGGCTATGAGGATCCGACCACGCTGCAACTGGTGCTGGAAGCCGGCGCCGTCGCGGTGATCGAGCGGCCGATCCGCCCGTTTGGTCTGCTTACCCAGCTCACCATCGCGCGCAGCCTGTGGCTGGAGCGCCGCGACGCCGACAAGCGCATCCGCAAGCTCGAGCGCAAGCTGGCCGGCATCCAGCGCATCCAGAAGGCCAAGGCAATCTTGATGGACGGGCAGGGGCTGAGCGAGACCGATGCCTATGAGAGCATCCGCAAGCAGGCGATGGCGCGGCGGCTGTCGATGGACGACATGGCGGCGGCGATCATCAACGCCAACGACCTGTTGCAGTACCGCGCGAAAGATGATTAGATTCTGTTACCGCAGCCGCGCCAGAAATGGTCGCCGCGGTTTGGCCGGACCACCGATGCTGTTGGTCCGGTATGGCGATGCTAGCCCGAGGGGTCCGCGAGGACCTGTCGGGCTTTTTTGTTTTTCAGCAACCCGGCAACCGGCGCGAACATGATCGTTCCGCCGCAGGGAGAGAGCTATGCATCACGGCGATATCTCATCGAGCAACGACACGGTCGGCGTCGCCGTCGTGAACTACAAGATGCCGCGGCTGCATAGCAAGGCCGAGGTGTTGGACAATGCGCGAAAGATCGCCGACATGCTGATCGGCATGAAGAGCGGGTTGCCGGGCATGGACCTCGTGATCTTCCCGGAATATTCCACCCACGGCATCATGTATGACTCGAACGAGATGTATGCGACCGCCGCCGCGGTGCCGGGCGAAGAGACCGAGATCTTTTCGGCCGCCTGCCGGAAAGCCAAAGTGTGGGGCGTATTCTCGCTGACCGGCGAGCGCCACGAGGAACACCCCAACAAGGCGCCCTACAACACGCTGATCCTGATCAACGACCGCGGCGAGATCGTGCAGAAATATCGCAAGATCATGCCCTGGGTGCCGATCGAGGGCTGGTATCCCGGCGACTGCACCTATGTCTGCGACGGACCGAAGGGGCTGAAAATCTCGCTGATCATCTGCGACGACGGCAACTATCCGGAGATCTGGCGCGACTGCGCCATGAAGGGCGCCGAGCTGATCGTGCGCTGCCAGGGCTACATGTATCCGGCCAAGGACCAGCAGGTGATCATGGCCAAGGCAATGGCCTGGGCCAACAACGTCTATGTCGCGGTCGCCAACGCCGCCGGCTTCGACGGCGTCTATTCCTATTTCGGCCATTCCGCGATCATCGGCTTCGACGGCCGCACGCTCGGCGAATGCGGCGAGGAAAGCTACGGCATCCAATATGCGGCGCTGTCGAAATCGCTGATCCGCGACGCCCGCCGCAACGGCCAGTCGGAGAACCACCTCTTCAAGCTGCTGCACCGCGGCTACACCGGCATCATCAATTCCGGCGAGGGCGACCGTGGCCTCGCGGCCTGTCCGTTCGACTTTTACGCCAAATGGGTCACCGACCCCGAAGCCACCCGCGCCGATGTCGAGGCCATCACGCGGGACACCATTGGCGTCGACGAATGCCCGATCGAGGGCCTGCCGAATCAGGACAGCAACCAGCGCCCGGTGCTGGCCGCCGGCGAATAGCGGCGGGAGAGTCGGAAGCGAGCGGGCAGGGCGGCGGGAGCGGCAGCGGCCGGACAGGCTTTGGCCGTAGGGAGGCGGTGACCCCCTGCGGCGGAAAACCGCTGCAAAAGCCGCGCGGCGTCCGCTCGGGGGCCGCTTTTGACTGATCACCGGCGTCCGGCCGGGCAGGCCCCGCCGGACGCCGCCGCTGCCGAGGTGCCGTCGGACCGCTTGAGGCCGGCCCGCGGGCATGTTAGGTCACCCCCGACGCGGGTGTAGCTCAATGGTAGAGCAGCAGCCTTCCAAGCTGAATACGAGGGTTCGATTCCCTCCACCCGCTCCAGTTGTATTTTTGCTGCAATTTCAACTACTTAAGCCTTCACTCGGATGTCATTTTGTAACATCTATGTGTGCAAAGGTTTGTAGCATTTCCCGATCATTTCTAGGCTTATTGTGTTTTGTCGCACGCACGTAAGTCATTACGCGCGCTTGCAAATTCCCACATATCTCGTTTGTTAT
>NZ_JANXTC010000097.1:0-3493 GCF_025356345.1 Tardiphaga sp. | reverse complement strand
AGAATTTCGGGATGATAGGTGGCGTGCTTGCCGATCGGGAAAAATATGGCCTTGGTGCACTCGTCGGCCAGTGCCTTCAGCACCGCCTGGGTGGTCACCGGCCACGGGCCGTCGTCGAAGGTCAGCACCACTTCCTTGTCGCGCAGGAAGTCGAGCTGCTTGAAATGCTCGAAGCCAAATCCGGGGCCGCCGGTCGTATCGATCTCGACGACGCGGCCGATGCCGAGCGCATCGGGACTGGCGCAGGTGGATTTGACTGCGACCGGAGCAGGCGCAGGCGTTGTTGCGGGGGGCGCGGCCGCCACGGGGGCGGGCGGGGTGGTGCTGACTTTTGGTACCTGCGCGAAGGCACTAACCGCGCATAGCGAAATGACGCTCGCCAACAAGACACCTGCCGCAATACGCATCGTGTTTCCCCTGAAACGAAATTTGCCCGGATCGGCCATCCGCATCAACTAACATGGTACCCAATGGCCACATCATAGCGTGTTTCATCGCCGGACCACTACGGCAACCATCCTTATCCCCAATCGTCGACGTGACGCCGGAGCCCGATCGCGCAATGGCAGTCGTGACGGTGGCCACCACTGGGCCGGCGGGGGCAGTTACCGGGGCCGAAACCGGCTGGCAATGTCTTCACGTCACGGCGTCAGCGCAGCGGCACCACGAATTCGGTGCCCTGACCGGTTTCGCCACCGGCGGCGATGCCCTGGTCCGATACGATGATCGAACCGCCGCTTTTGAGGGCCTCGTTGATTTGCGCCATGGCCTCGGCCGGGATCGTTAGCCGGTCCAGCGCCGCCGCCGCGGTTTCCGGCTGCGGCATGGCTTTGACCTCGATGGCGCCGGTCGATTTGCGACGATGCACGGTGCGGTTGTCTTCATCCGCGCGTCGGGCCGCGACCGGAAGCGATAGCGCCGTCCAGAGGAAGGTGCGGGCATCGTCCTTGTCGGCGCGCGCTGTGAAAACGTGGGTGCCCAATGGACGTTCGCCCGCGGCAATGCGGATCGGACTCTCGAACAGCGGCGCAAAATTCTGCCGGACGTAGATCTTGTTGTCCTTGCTGCTGACGAATACGGCGATCTGACCTGTCCGCCTCGGCGCGGCATCCGCCGCCGGTACGGGTTTCGCCGCGTCCGGCGGTCGGGTCTCGTCCTTCTTCACGTTGGCCGCGCCGCTGGTCGTAACGCTGCCGGTGGGGGCCGCAAGCCCGACAACTTCGTCTTTTGAAGCTTCGGCCTGGACGGAGGCGTCAGGCGTGGCCGAGGGCTGATTTACGGACGTCGACAACAGAGGCGCGCTGATCGCCGTCTCGACCGTTCTGGCCGCCGCGGTATCGACATCGCGCCTCGTGACGGTCTCGTGCTCTGCGATATTGGCCGGAGAGGCGTCGGAAACGCTGATCGAGTTGGTCGTCGCCATGGCGCCACTGGCATCCGCTGTGACCGTCTGGTCGCGCTTGTCGGATGCGGTCCTGGCTGGGGCGGCATCGCCGGACGGCGTCAATGCGAGGCCGGAGCTAGACGCCGTCGGCGCCCCAGTCATGGCCGCCTCCGCCTTGGCCTCGACTCGAACTTTTACTTCAGTCGCGGCTCCCGCAGCCCCGGGAATGCGCGCCTCCAGCAGCGGATGCGCGAATTCTGACGGTGAGATTTCACCGGGGGTGATTACCACCCGCGCGCCCATCCGCGTCCAGCCCCACATTTTGGTGGCAAAGGCCATCGGCATGCGGATGCAGCCGTGCGAGGCGGGATAGCCCGGCAATACGCCGGCATGCAGGGCGATGCCCGACCAGGTGATTCGCTGCATGAACGGCATCGGCGCGCCGCTGTAGATGTTGGAGCGGTGATATTTGCTCTTCTGGATAACGCTGAACACACCCATCGGCGTGGAATGGCCGCGCATCCCGGTCGACACCCGCGTCTCCGCGAACAGCCCGTTGGCGTCGTAGAGCTTGAGAGTTTGTTGATCCACTGAGATCGCGATCAGCAGCGGCCCGACCGGCTTGCTTTCCTTAACCTGCTTTTCCGACTTGGCCGTGGCGCGCTTGGGCGGCCTGGTGCGCCGTGGCGTCGACGATGGCAGTGGCTGAGCGACAGACGGATCTTCGTCAGACCAGAATACCGCTGCATCGGCCGAGGCGGTACCGCCCAGTCCCGCCAGAGCGACCAGCGCTACCCGCAAAAGCCGGCAATGGAAAATATCAGTTCCGCGAAGGCTAAGTTTATTGGTCGACAACCCGTACTCCGTCTCAAATGCGTTCACGCCAAACCCTCGAATTCCTATTGGGGAAGTCTCGCAGACGCGAAAAGGGTTCACCAGCGCGAGATATTAGGATACCGACGATTGAAGACGAGCGTAGCAAAAAAGCCTCACATTTAATTAACTGCGCGGCTTCGCGGCTTCCAAATTTCACCGAAATAACTAGATATTGAACGCGCATCTGGAGAGTTTCATGACGATCGACAGTTCCCGCGCTTCGGCGCGGTCGTTTTGGCGAGGCCTGTTATTGCCAAGCGTGCTGGCGTTGCTGACGGTCGCCGCGCTTCTGGTCGATCCGGCCGCTGCCGCCGATGAGCCCGACCTGATCTTCCGCCGTTCCACGGTGTTCAAGTGGCTGAGCCCGAACGACAAGCTCGCAACCTATGGTGTCGATGATCCTGAAGTAGAAGGCGTTGCCTGTCACTTCACCGTGCCTGAAAAAGGCGGCTTGAAAGGTTGGCTCGGTCTGGCCGAGGAGGTCTCGGATATCTCGCTGGCGTGCCGGCAGATTGGCCCGATCAAGTTCAAGGGCAAGATGGAGCAGGGCGACGATATGTTCCGGCAGCGCCGTTCTCTGTTCTTCAAAAAGATGCAGATTGTGCGTGGCTGCGATGCCAAGCGGAACGTGCTGGTCTATATGGTCTATTCCGACCGGATCATCGAAGGCTCGCCGAAGAACTCGACCTCATCGGTGCCGATCATGCCATGGGGGCAGGCCGATAACGCGATCGCGAAATGCGGCGAGTTTGTGCGGTGAGCTATTCGGCGGCCTGACCCAGGGAGCGTTTCAACTTCAGTCGTTCCGAGGCTTCCGCCCGTGCCTCGGCGAGCGCCCGCGGATCGCGATAACCGATCAGCTGCACCATGTTCTGCGGATAGCATTCGTTGCCGTGGGCGCCATAACCCTGTTGCGACATCGCGCCCTGGCATTTGGCGCGAGCCCGCTGGTTCGAGAGCGAAGGATTTGAGTGTGAGCCGGCCGGAGATTCATTGCTCCCACGCGTGTTGCTTCTTTCCACGGCTGCAATCCTTCTTCTGGAGATTTGGACAAACGCGCCGTCAACTGAAAAGGTTGCACGCACTCTCATCGTCGGTTTAGCCGGCTATCGGTTCGATTTTGTTAACGGCAGATGACAGCCGGAATTTCTTTAAGAGAATTTGCGACGTCCGGGGCCTGACATCCTGATAAACGCGACCGCTTCACAGTAATAAATTGCTCGCCATCGAACA
>NZ_JANXTC010000059.1:0-7515 GCF_025356345.1 Tardiphaga sp. | reverse complement strand
ATTAGCTCCCGGTGAACACCGGGGGTCGTTTCTCGGCAAAGGCGTTACGGCCTTCGGCGTAGTCGGCGCTGGCATCGGCCGCGGCATAAAGCGCCTCGGCCCGCGCCAGCAGATTGGAATTGTCTGACGTGATGGCGGAGATGGCCGCCTTCGCCGCCGTGATCGTCAGCGGCGCATTGCCAGCGATTTGCCGGGCCAATGTAAAAGTGGCAGCTTCCACCTCCGCCGTTGGCGCCACGGTGTGGACCGCCCCCAGCGCGTAAGCGCGCGTCGCCGGCAACCGGTCCGCGGTGAACAGCACCTGCCGCGTTGTACCGGCACCAAATACGCGGATGAAGCGCGCGATGCCACGCGGGTCGTAGCCGAGGCCGAGCTTCGCCGCGGGCACCGCAAAAAAAGAATCCTCCGCCGCGACGCGTAGGTCGCAACTCGCAGCCACCGAGGCGCCAGCGCCCATGCAGCCACCGAAAATCAGCCCGATGGTCGGCTGCGGGATCGCCTCGATCTTCCTGCACGTCGCTTCCACAAGATCGTCATAGGCGCGGGCCTGGCCCTCGCCCGATCGTGCCGTGGCGAAATCCGAAATGTCCGCGCCGGCTGAAAATATTGACTCGCCATCGCCGCGAAGGATCACGACGCGGACATCGCGGCGGCCTCGCACATCCTCTGCAAAGGCAGCGACCTTGTGCCACATCGCGGTCGATATCGCGTTGCGGCGTGCCGGATTGACCAGCCGCAGCGTCGCGATGCCATCCACCATGTCGACGTGAATATCGCCCGGCACTTTCATGCTCAGGCCGGTTTCCGGTGCGACATCCAGCTGCCCGCCGCGGTCGCCGCGAACAGTTCGGACAAAGCGGCGTTAAAGGCCGCCGGCTCCTCCGACGTGATGGTGTGGCCGGAGCGCGGGATTACCAGCAGGCCCGCGGTCGGCACCGTACGCTTGAGAAAGATGCTGGGATCGAGGCACCAATCGTCCTCGTCGCCGACGATCACCAATAGCGGCACCGCGAACTGCTTCAGCGCTGTCTCCATCTGCCACAGCATCGGTCGCTTGGCCTGCAACTCGCGCATGGTGAGCGCGTGGCCGATCGGCGAATGATCGGCAAGCATACGCGCGAACTCGGCAAAGCCGCGCGGATCCTTGTTCTTGTGGGTTTGCCGCGTCGCACCATCGGCATAACGCGCGGCCGCGGTCGGAAAATCGACCGTCTCGAACATCCTGGCGGTTTCGCGCGAGGCGGCACGGCCCTGCTCCACAAAGGCCGCATCGGGGCTCGAACCGTAACCGCAGCTCGCCGCCGTCACCGACAGGCAGCGCTGGGGATAATTGAGGCCGACATGCAGCGCGGTCGAGGCTCCCATCGAATGGCCGACGATATGGGCCTTGTCGATCTTCAACGCGTCCATCACGGCAATGATATCATCACGCGCGATGTCCTGACCGTAGCACGCCGGGTCGGTCGGCACGTCCGACGGAGGATAACCGCGCTGGCTCAACGTGATGCAGCGATGCGCCCGCGAGAAGTAGCGGAGCTGCGGCTCCCAGGTGCGGTAGTCACCGGCATATTCGTGGACAAAAACCACGGGACTCCCGGTGCCGACCTCTTCATAATAAAGCCTGGTGCCGTCGGGCGTTGTCACATGCGGCATTGCGGGGCTCCTGCGGTGAAGGCCAATTTCATTTGCACACAAACGAAATGCTAGCACCTTATTTCCCGACCGCAAGACAATTTGGTGGATTCAATTTTGGCATATCGTTTGCTTACAAACAAATAGCGCGGCATGCTCGCCAATCACGCCGGCGCTTTCATTGTCGCGCTTTTCGAGGAGAGGCCCATGACCCGACTTTCACGACGCGCCTTTACTTTGGGCACGGCTGCGACGCTGCTGGGCACATCGACGTGGCGATCGCTCGCCCAGCCATTGCCGAAAATTCGCGTCGGCAGTCTCACGCTTCCGGTGTTCGCGCCGATCATTGTCAACATCATGAAGGCGCGCAGCTTTGATACGAATAACGGCTTCGAAGCCGACGTTCAGGTGTATCCCTCCTTCGCGGCCTATTATGCCGGCTTCGCCACCGGCGAGGTCGATACGCTGATCGGTGGCCCGACCTATTTCCAGAAATTGCGGCTTGAAGGCGTTCCGCTGAAGATCATTGCGACCGGCGCGACACTGGCCGATCTCGTGGTGCTGACGCGCGATCCGGCGATCAAGACCTTCGCCGACCTGAAGGGCAAGCAGTTCGCCGCCGACATGGGCAGCGGGCAATTCCAGATCCTGTCGATCTACGCCAAGTCCAACAACATCGAACTCGCCAAGGACATGACGCTGGTCAACGCCAATTTCGCCGTCGCGCGCGCGCAACTCGCCGCCAAGCGGGTCGATGCGGCGATGGTGATCGAGCCGATCGCCACCATGATGATGAAGGAAGATCCCGAACTGCGGATCATCTTCAATGCCAATGATGCCTGGAAAGAGCTCACCGGCAATAGTGGCTGGGAGCTGGTCTATGCGATGCGCGAGGACACCATCACGAAACTGCCCGACGCGCCGAAGAAATTCGTCGCCGCCCTGCAGGACGTCACCAGATATCTGCGCAGCGACCCCGACGGCGCCGACCGCATCGCGGTCGAAACCGTCAAGCTGCCCGCCGGCATCCTGAAAGAAGCCGTGCTGGCCAAGCGCTGGGACTTCGATGCCCGGCCGGCGTGGGGCGAGGAGCGCAAGGGAATCTGGGACACGTTTGAACGCGCGGTAACGGCCGGCTTCCATCCCAGGCTGCCAGACGAAGCCATCATCTATGCCCCCTGACGAGACGGATGCCGCCACGTCGCTGGCAGAACCCCGGCGCTCTTTGCTGCTCAGCAACCTGCCGCGCGAGGCCATTGTGTCGATCGCCGTGCTGGCGGCGATCTGGCAGGCCATGTCCTATCTGGCACCGACGCTGGGCATTCCCGCTTTTGCGATTCCCGGCCTCGGCCGGATCGCCACCAGCCTGATGAAGGTGACGCCGCTCGACGTCGCCGTGACGCTCGGCCGCGTGCTGCTATCGCTGGTGCTGTCCTTCGCCATCGGCGTCGCGGTAGCCATCGTGATGTATCTGTCGGAGAGCCTCGAACGACATTTGCGGCCGCTGGTCCGCATCCTGATGGCGGTGCCGGTGGTGTCGTGGATCCTGTTCGCGGTGCTGTGGTTCAAGGGCGTCGAATTCCGCATCGTGTTCGTGCTGATCGTGGTCTGCGCGCCGGTCTTCACGGTCGATGCGCTCGACAACATGCGCGAGGTTTCAAAGGAGCTGAAACAGATGATCCGCTCGTTCCGCCCGACGCCGTTGCAGTTTTTCCGCAAGCTGATGCTGCCGGCGATCACGCCGGGCCTCATCACCAGCTGGAAGATCACGCTCAGCCTGGCGATCCGCGTCGTCACCATCGCCGAGCTGGTCGGCGCGGTGACCGGGATCGGGCATCAGCTCTCGGTGGCGCAGGAACTGTTCTCCGTCGCCGACGTGTTCGCCTGGACGCTGGTGCTGGTGGTACTGCTGTTCATGCTGGAAGCCTTGCTGGTGCGGCTGGAGACCCGCGTGCTGCGGTGGCGGGCATGAGCGCGTCAGCGGCCATCGAAATATCAGACTTGCGAAAGCTGTTCCGCCAGACCACCTCCGGCCAGTCGGTGGTGGCGATCGATCGATTGACGCTGCGCATCGAGCCCGGCGAGATGGTCGCCATCGTCGGCCAGACCGGCTGTGGCAAATCGACTCTGTTCGACCTGTTGATTGGGCTGGAGCATCCGACCGCGGGCCGCATCAGCATTGGCGACAAGACGCCCTATGATGATTTCGACGCCTTCCGCGGCAAGATCGCGACCATCTTCCAGCAGGATCGGCTGTTGCCGTGGCGCTCGGCGCTCGACAACGTCAAGCTGCCGCTGGAGCTGATCGGCATCTCCGAGGACGTGCGGCAGCAACGTGCGATGGACTGGCTGCGGCGGCTGGGGCTGGGAAAATTCGCCCACGCTTATCCGCGTGAATTGTCCGGCGGGATGCGCCAGCGCGTCGCGATCGCGCGCGCCTTCGCGGTGCAGCCGGAAATCCTGCTGGCGGATGAATCCTTCAGCGCGCTGGACGAAGTGACGGCCGGGGAACTGCGCCAGACCTTCGTGGCGCTGGCGCGTGAGTTCCACAGTACCGCCATCCTGATCACCCACCAGCTCGAAGAAGCCATGAGCGTCGGCGACCGGATCATCGTGTTCGGCAAGTCGGCCGCGCTGCTCGCGGACATCCGGGTCTCGGATTGGGAACCCGCGGAATACCCCCTGCTCCGCGAAGCGATCCAGAACACGCTGCAGGCCAATGCCCCCGACCCGCGCCTGCAGCGCCAGCCCTGATCCCGCGGAGCCGCCGGCCTGCCCCGCGGCGCATCGAAAGCCCCCGCTCCGTTGACATCGCCAAACCCGGCGGATACCTCCCTTTTACTGGCGCAATCGCTGCGTCAGTGACCGGCCGATGCCGCGTCACGCCGTGCCCGTCGGCACCTGTTCAGGATTGGCGTCGCCATGATGGATTTCGCCACCCGCGTCCATAATCACAATTATCGACTCGATCCGATCATCCGGTCGCTGCTCGACACCGATTTCTACAAATTCCTGATGCACCAGTTCATCTGGATGCTCTATGCCGAGGTTCCGGTTACCTTCGGCCTGATCAACCGCACCAGGACGGTGCGGCTGGCGCAGATCATTCCCGAAGCGGTGCTGCGCGCGCAGCTCGATCACGCCCGCACGCTGCGGTTTCGCGAAAACGAACTGATCTGGCTGGCCGGCAACCGCTTCTATGGCCGCCGTGACATTTTTCGCCCGGAATATATCGAATATCTGCGCAGCTTCCGGTTGCCGGACTACCACCTCGAGACCATCGACGGCCAATATGTGCTGACCTTCGAGGGCGCCTGGGCCGAAGTCACGATGTGGGAAATCTACGCGCTGGCGATCGTCAGCGAATTGCGCACGCGCAGCGCGATGTCGATGCTCGACAAGTTCGAGCTGGATATCCTCTACGCCCAGGCCAAGACCAAGATCTGGGGCAAGATCCAGCGGCTGCAGGCGCATCCCGATTTGCGGCTGGCCGAGTTCGGCACAAGGCGGCGGCACAGCTTCCTGTGGCAGGAATGGGTCACCGACGTGATGGCCAACGAGCTCGGCCGCACCTTTGTCGGCACCTCCAACGCCCTGCTCGCCTTCAAGCATTCCTTCGAGGCGATCGGCACCAATTCGCATGAACTGCCGATGGTCGCCGCGTGCCTCTCCGACAGCGACGCCGACCTGAAGCGCGCGCAATATGACGTGCTGGCGAAGTGGCAGGAGGTCTATGACGGCGAGCTGCTGATCATCCTGCCGGACACGTTTGGCATGACGCAGTTTTTGCGCGATGCGCCGGAATGGGCGGCCGGCTGGACCGGCATGCGGATGGATTCCAAGGAGCCGGTCGCCGCCGGCGAGGAAATCATCGCCTGGTACGCGTCGCGCGGCGAGGATCCGCGCAAGAAGCGCGCGATGTTCTCGGACGGGCTGGAGGTCGATTCGATGATCGACCTGCACCAGAAATTCCGCGGCCGGATTCGCGAGAGCTTTGGCTGGGGCACCATGGCCACCAATGATTTCCGCGGCACCCACCCGCGCGGCCTCGATACGCTCGATCCGATCAGCCTGGTCTGCAAGGTCACCTCCGCCAACGGCCGCGCCGCGGTCAAACTCTCGGACAACCCGGCGAAGACCACGGGCAGTCCGCCGGAGATCGAACGCTATACGCGGATCTTCGGACAAGAGGGTTTTGCCAAGCAGGCGGTGGTGGTCTAGCGGCTGCTGTACACTTGTCCCGGACGCAGTGCAGTGCGCCGCTCTTGCGGCGTAATGCGCTGCAGAGCCGGGACCGTATCAAACTCCGGCATTCGCGACGGTCCCGGCTCTGCCGAGCGGCATAAGAATGCCGCACCGCGTCCGGGACAAATAGGTGAACGACAGATTGAATGTAAAAGAAAACGCCGCCCGGTTTCCCGGGCGGCGTTTTCGTATGTGTCGCAGGCTGCCGTCGCTTACAGCAGACCGGCGCCGCGCGCCCATTTGTACTTCGCGCCCAAGACTTCCACCGGCAGCTCGGTCGAGTAGGCATAGGATGGGATGCCGTTGTGGTAGAGATATTCAGCGGCCTCCTCGACCTCGACGTCGCCGGCGAGCGAGGCAACCATCGGCTTCTCGATGCCCTTGGCCTTCATCTGGTTCTTGAGCTCGACCATGTTGCGGGCGAACACCATCGGCGGCGTCACGATGGTGTGCCAGTAGCCGAGGATCAGCGCATGCACGCGCTCATCCTCGAGACCCAGCTTCACCGTGTTGACATAGGTGATCGGCGGCTCGCCGCCGGTGATGTCGACGGGATTGCCGGCCGCGCCGAAGGGCGGGATGAATTTTCGGAACGCGGCGTCGAGATCCGCCGGCATCGCCATCAGCGCCATGCCGTTGTCGATCACCGAATCCGACAGCAGCACGCCGGAACCACCGGCACCGGTGATGATCAGCACGTTCTCGCCCTTCGGCGTCGGCAATACCGGAATGCCACGGGCAAATTCCAGCAGCTGGCGCAGCGAACGGGCGCGGATCACGCCGGACTGCTTCAGCACGTCCTCATAGATCTTGTCGTTGCCGGCGAGCGCGCCGGTATGCGACGACGCCGCCTTGGCACCGGCCGAAGTACGGCCAGCCTTCAGCACGACGACCGGCTTGATCTTGGAGACGCGCTTGGCGGCCTCCGCGAAGGCGCGGCCATCCTTCAGATCCTCGCAATGCTGGGCGATGATCGTGGTGTTGGGGTCCTGCTCGAAGAAGGCGAGCAGATCGTCCTCGGCGATGTCGCTCTTGTTGCCAAGCCCGACAATGGCCGAGACGCCCATCTTGGCCGAGCGCGAGAAGCCGATGATCGCCATGCCGATGCCGCCGGACTGCGACGACAGCGCCGCCGAACCCTTGACGTCGTAGGCGGTGCAGCACGTGGCGCAGAGGTTGGCCGGGGTATAGTAGAAGCCGTAGATGTTCGGCCCCATCAGCCGGACATTGTACTTCTTGCCGATCGCCACGATCTCTTCCTGCAGCGCGGGCTCGTTGGCCTCGGCAAATCCCGACGGGATCAGCACGGCGCCGGGGATTTTCTTCTCGCCGCATTCGATCAGCGCGCCGGCGACGAGCTTGGCGGGGATCGCGAACACCGCGGTGTCGATCACGCCCTCGACGTCCTTGACGCTCTTATAGGCCTTGCGGCCCATGATCTCGGTGGCCTTGGGATGGATCGGGTAGATCTCGCCCTTGTAGCCGCCGTTGATGAGATTCTTCATCACCGAATTGCCGATCTTGCCGTCCTCGGCGGAGGCGCCGATCACGGCGACCGCCTTCGGCATCATGATGCGGTTCATCGCGGTGACGATTTCGGCATTGGAACGCGGCGCCGGGCGCGGCCGGTAGTCGAAG
>NZ_JANXTC010000058.1:0-26348 GCF_025356345.1 Tardiphaga sp. | reverse complement strand
CGCGGGCGACGAGCGCTGGCGGCAGTTCGCTCCGTTCGAGCTGGTCTGGGCGGGCGGCGTCGCCGGCCGCATCGCCGGCCACGCCATCGGCCAGTGGGAACGCCAGAGCGTGGCACTGGGCGGCGTGCTGGCGCGTTACCGCGAAGGCGCCAGGGCTCGCGAAAAGGTTCGCGAGGCCCGGATGGCGGAGGCCAACCGCCAGGCCGGAACCCGCGGGCCGCGACCGCGATCCTCCGACGATAACGTCGGAAGCTAACTCGCCTCGCATGAAAGTGAGCGATATTTCCGGCCAGAGGTGTAACTTTGCCGTCGCCGGCCCGTAATTGGAACGAACGAGATCCCCGTCTCGACTGCCATGGGAGACCATCATGATCGATCGCCGCTATCTGCTCACCACCGCCGCCAGCCTGGCCGCGCTGCTGTCCTTCAGCTGGTTGCGCGGCACCTCCGCCACCGCTGCCGAGGAGAAATTCGAGGTCGAGAAGACCGATGCCGAGTGGAAGAAGCAACTGACCCCGGCGCAATATGACATCCTGCGCAAGGAAGGCACCGAGCGGCCGTATTCCAGCCCGCTCAACAAGGAACACCGCAAGGGGACCTTTGCCTGCGCCGGCTGTGACAACGCGCTGTTCGCCTCGGAAACCAAGTTCGAGAGCGGCACCGGCTGGCCGAGCTTCTACCAGCCGTTGCCCGGCGGCGTCGGCGAGCGCAAGGACTCCACCTTCGGCATGGTGCGTACCGAGATTCACTGCCGCCGCTGTGGCGGCCATCTCGGCCACGTGTTCGACGACGGCCCGAAGCCGACCGGCCTGCGCTACTGCATGGATGGTTTCGGGATGGTCTTCAAACCGGCGGTGCCTACCGCGAGTTAACCATCCGGGGTACGGGTTCGTCCCGGCAATTATTACCTCGCTAGGCAAATGTGCCCCGGTCCCAGGACCGGGGCATTTTTGTTAGTTCGTTGAAATAACGAACATAATTCTCTTGGCACGGGGCTTGCGACACCACCTTCGACAGCGGCTGTGAATTGGCAGAACCGGCGGGCCGCCCGGATCGAAGTTGGAGACGATGTAATGGGTATCTTCGGCGCTCTCACCACGTCCGTCGCGGGCCTGCGGGCGAATTCCTATGCGTTGGAAAACATCTCCGGCAACATCGCGAACTCGCAGACCACGGCGTTCAAACGAATCGATACCAGCTTCATGGATCTGATTCCCGATACCGGCAACAATGCGCAGCTCGCCGGCTCCGTGACGGCGGGATCGCGTAGCACCAACACCATCGCGGGTTCGGTAACCTCATCGTCGGTGTCCACCTACATGGCGATCAATGGCGACGGTTTCTTCGCCGTACAGAAGCCTGGCAGTTTTGCCGACAACAGCCCGATCTTTACCGGCGTCAACAACTACACCAGGCGAGGTGACTTCTCGCTCGACAAGAACGGCTATCTCGTCAACGGCGCCGGCTATTATCTGGAAGGCGTCAAGATCGATCCCACCACCGGCAATCCGGCCGGCAGCACGCCGCAGGTTCTGAAATTCCAGAATGACTTTCTGCCGTCGCAGCAGACCACCAAGATCGATTACCGCGCCAACCTTTCCAGCTACCCGCTGACCACCAAGCACAATACCGCCGTGCCCGGCTCGGAATTGCTGCGGCCGGCCGATTTCGCGCAGAACCCCCGTACGCTGGGCACCGCGGCGACGCCCTATTCCAACACGGGCGTCACCGGCAATACGCGCAACAATTTTGCGACGACGCCGGTGCCGATTTCCGCGAGCACCGCGCTGGTGAGCGCCTCGGGCACCGATTCGTTGCCGACTGGTTTCGCTGACGGCGATACGCTGACCTTGAAGGTCACCAATGGCGGCACCACGGTGACCAATACTATTCAGTTCTACGCATCCCCTTCGGTGGCAGGATCAACGGCGGGCACAACCTATATCAATCTCGCTGGCGCGACGGTCGGGAGCCTGCTGACCAAGATCGACACACTGAGCGGCTCAACGACGCCGTCAACCGTCTCCGCCACCGGCGCGATCACGCTGAACTCGGGCGCGGCGAATGATATCTCGCTGGTTGCTGGTACGTCGTCGACGTCGGTGGCCGCGTTCCAGGCGCTTGGCTTCACCGGCACCGTGACGGCGTTGCGTGCCGGCGGCGGTACGGCGGGCACCGGCGTGGTGATTGGCAGCGACAACCAGACCTTTCTCGACGAGTCGATCAGCGGCGGCGCGGCGACCGCCTATGACGGCAATGGCGCGCCGGTCAATCTGCAGTTCCGCTGGGCCAAGGTGGAATCGGCGACGCAGGGCGGTACCGATACCTGGAACCTGTTCTACCAGACCAATCCGGCGGCCACCGGCACCACCGTCGGCTGGCAGAATGTCGGCACCGATTTCAAGTTCGGGCCGAACGGCCAGATGCAGCCGGTGATCGGCCAGATCACGCTGAGCGGTTTGACGGTCAGCGGCACCTCGCTCGGCAATGTCACCATGGCGTTCGGCACCGGGGGC
Source organism: Tardiphaga sp. (assembly GCF_025356345.1). Classification (GTDB taxonomy): domain Bacteria; phylum Pseudomonadota; class Alphaproteobacteria; order Rhizobiales; family Xanthobacteraceae; genus Tardiphaga. The sequence continues at coordinate 23,832 of NZ_JANXTC010000058.1, read as the reverse complement.
CTGACCCAGTTCGCCGATACCAACGGCAACGCTCAGGTCAATCAGCTGCAGCAGGACGGCTACGCCGCCGGCCAGTTGCAGAGCGTCTCGGTCAGCAACAATGGCCGTGTCGTCGGCGCCTATTCGAACGGCCGCAACATCGATCTCGCCGAGGTCAGCGTCGCCACCTTCAATGGCGCCAACTTCCTGAAGCGGCTCGATGGCGGCGCCTTCGAGACGACCAATGAATCGGGCAGCGCGTTGTACGGCAAGGGCGGCAGCATCTCGGGCTCGTCGCTGGAATCCTCCAACACCGACATCGCCGACGAATTCACCAAGCTGATCGTCACCCAGCAGGCCTATTCCGCCAATACCAAGGTCATCACGACGGCAAACACGATGGTTCAGGATCTTCTGAACGTCATGAGATAGGCCCGCGGTCCCCCGTGGTCCCTGAGATCGGCAGTATGTCATGAGTCTGAACGACGCCCTTTCCATTGCAATGGCCGGCCTGCGCGCCAACCAGGCGTCGATGGCGCTGGTGTCGTCGAACGTCGCCAACGCGGAAACCCCGGGTTACGTCAAGAAGACGATCGATCAGGTCACCACCAACACCGGATCGGTCGGCACCGGCGTCAATATCGTCGGCGTCAATCGTGAGCTCGACTCCTATGTGCAGGCGCAGCTGCGCACCGAAACCTCGGGCGCCAGCTACGCCACGCTGAAGTCGAGCTTTCTGCAGCAGATGCAGAGCCTGTACGGCAATCCGGATTCCACCGGCACGCTGGAGACGGCCTTCAATGGCCTCACCACCGCGGTGCAGGCGCTGTCCACCAGCGCCGACAGCGCGTCGGCGCGGATCGGCGTCGTCAACGCGGCCAATGCGCTGGCGCAGCAATTGAATTCGATGACGCGCGGGATCCAGACGCTGCGCGGCGCGGCGGAAACCGGCATCAGCGATTCCGTCAACACCGCCAACGGTCTGATGCAGCAGATCGCCACCATCAACAACCAGCTGGCGAGCAACCCGAACGGCGGCACCTCGACCGATGCCCCGACCGCGGCGCTGCTCGACCAGCGCGACCAGTACGTCACCCAGCTATCGCAGCTGATGGACATTCGAGTCACCACCAACGGCGCCAATCAGGTCACCGTGTTCACCGGATCCGGCGTGCAATTGGTCGGCAATGAAGCGGCGAAGCTGTCGTTCAACGCGCAGGGCACCGTGACTCCCAATACGACATGGGACGCCAATCCGGCGATCAGCAATCTCGGCTCGATCTCGGTGACCTATGCGAATGGCGGGTCGATCGATCTGACCAAGAGCATCAAGTCCGGCAAGATCGCGGCCTATGTCGAACTGCGCGATAGCTCGCTGGTCGAGGCGCAGAACCAGCTCGACCAGTTCGCGGGCTCGATCTCCAGCGCGCTTTCAGACACCACCACGGCGGGCACGGTGGTGACGACCCTGCCAAGCACGCAAACCGTTGCCCTCAACGCGGCCGACATGAAGGCCGGCAACGTCATGCATCTGACCTATCTCGATGGCAACAATGCCGAGCAGCAGATCTCGTTCATGCGGGTGGACAATTCCAACGCGCTGCCGCTGTCCAATTCCGCGACCGCCGATCCGAACGACGAGGTGTTCGGGATCGATTTTTCCGGCGGCGTCGCCTCGGTGGTCAACCAGCTCAACGCCGCCATGAACGGCCGGGTGCAGTTCTCCGGGACGTCGCTCGCTGCGATCACTGTGCAGAACAATCCGGGTTTCTCGACGATCACCGCCGCATCGGTGACCAGCACGGCGGCGACGAATTCATTGTCGGCCGGCAGTGCCGCGCTGTCGCTTTTCACCGACAATGGCGCGGCCTACAGCGGCGCGATCACCGGCACCGGCTCGCAGGTGACCGGGCTGGCCGGGCGCCTCACGGTCAATGCGGCGGTGGCCTCCGACCCGTCGAAGCTGGTGCTGTACGGCACCGGTACGGCGGCGGGCGACACCACGCGGGCCAATTTCATCCTTCAGCAGTTGAGCAGCGCGACCTTCACCTATTCGCCGCAGTCCGGCGTCGGCGGCGCGCCGTTCAAGGGCACGTTGCTGAGCTACATGCAACAGTTCACCAGCGCGCAGGGCGCCGCCGCCAGCGCGGCGTCGCAGCTCGCCGATGGCCAGAACGTGGTGCTCAACACGCTGCAGCAGAAGATGACGGCGACGTCGGGCGTCAATATCGATGACGAGATGGCGCATCTGCTGTCGCTGCAGAACGCCTATTCCGCCAATGCGCGGGTGATGTCGACCGTCAACGACATGTACAAGACCCTGATGCAGGCATTCTGAGGTAGATCATGACCATCGATGGCGTAAGTGGACGAACATCCTACATCGGCTCGGGCATTCTCGACCTGCGCAGCCAGCTCGATACGCTCACCCAGCAATTGGCGAGCGGCAAGGTCTCCACCACCTATGCGGGGCAGGGCAGCGGACGCAGCCTGGCGATCGGATTGCGATCGCAGCTCGCCAAGCTCGATAGCTATGCCGATACCGCGGTCAATGTGAACACGCGCATCCAGGTCGCGAACCTGTCGCTGCAGCGGCTGGCTGATATCGGATCCTCGGTGAAGGGCGCGGCGGTCAGCGCGGGCAGCACGCTCGACAATACCGGCCAGACCGCCGGCCAGAAGACCGCGTCGCTGGGCTTTTTCGACTCGGTCGACATGTTGAACGCGCAGTCCGGCGACCGCTATCTTTTTTCCGGCCGCGCCACCGACACCGCGCCGGTGGCGCCCGCCGACCAGATCATGAATGGCAACGGTGCCACCATCGCCGGCCTGAAGACGGTGATCAGCGAACGCAAGCAGGCCGATCTCGGCACTGGCGGTCTTGGTCGCGTCACCACCTCGATGGGCGCGACGGCGACCTCGGTGAAGATCACCGAAGATGACCCGACCGGCCCGCTGACGGCGCCGCCGCTGCCGCCGGCGGCGCAGCCGTTCGGCCTCAAGCTCACCGGAGTTTCGACGGCGATTGTTGGCGCATCGGTGACGCAGCCGGTCGACCTGCCAGCCACGGTGCCGCCGGCGGTCCCGGCCGCGGCGGTGTCTAAATCGATGTCGGTCGATCTCGGGACGACCAATCCGCAGATCGGCGACCAGGTCAAATTCACCTTCCAGCTGCCCGACGGCACTTCCGAGGACGTGGTGATGACGGCGACCGCGACGGCTAAGACGCCAATGGACGCCAACACCTTTCTGATCGGGGCCACCACCGCGGCTACCGCCGCCAGCCTGAACACCGAGCTCGGCAAGTCGATGTCGGCGCTGGCCAACGGCCCGCTGGTGGCGGCCTCGGCGATGGCCGCCGGCAAGGATTTCTTTGGCGAACCGCCGATGCGGGTGAGCGGCACGCCGCTCGGCGCATCGACCACGCTGGTAGCGGGCACCAAGGCCAATACCGTGATATGGTATCAGGGCGAAACCGGCACCGATTCCGCCCGCGGCACGGCCGTGGCGCAGGTCGATCAGGGCATCACGGTGCAATATGGCGCCCGCGCCGACGAACAGGCGTTGCGGTCGCAGTTGCAGAACGTCGCGGTGTTCGCGGCGGTGACGACGTCCGCGACCGATCCCAACGCCAATGCCCAGATCGCGGCGCTGAACCAGCGCGTGGCGCAGAACCTGGCGACGGTTCCGGGCACCCAGACCATTCAGGATATCCAGGCCGATTTCGCCGGCGCTCAGGCCTCGGTGAAGGCCACCACCGATCGCCAGGTGCAGACCAAGGTGATCTCGCAGACGATGCTGGACTCCATCGAGGGCATCAACAATGACGAGGTCGCCACCAAGATCCTGGCGCTGCAGACCGCGCTGCAGGCGTCGTATCAGACCACCTCGAAACTGTACCAGATGAGCCTGGTCAAATTTCTCTAGCAGTTAGCACGGAGCCGCCGCGCTTCAACAGCTGGTCGTAGGCAGCTAACGTCGCCGGCTTCAGGTCTCGGTCGCCGCCTGCTCCGCGCACCATTTTTGCCACATGCCGCGATAGGCGGCCTCGATGTCGCGCGAAAATCGGGCAAAATCCATCATCGGGCTGTTGGCCATGCGCTGGCGCAGGCCGTGGCGCACCGCGCGCAGCGCCGCCGCATCGCTCGCCAGCCGCGTCGCGCGCGCCACGTAGTCGATCTCATCCTGCGCGATCAGTTCGGGCTGGCCGATATTGCTGAGGATCGAGACGCCCATGCGTCCGGTAAAATATCCGCCGGCCAGCGCGATCACCGGGACGCCCATCCACAGCGCGTCGAGCGATGTGGTGCCGCCATTGAACGGGAACGGATCCAGCGCGATGTCGATCCGGTCATACAGCACATACTGGTTGGCGAGTTTTCGCGGCTCCAGCAGGACGCGGTCGAGCGGCAGGCCGAGGCGTTCGAGCCGGGCCAGCGTCGCGTCGCGGAACGTCGGGCCATCGATGCCGACAATCTCCAGCAGCAGCCGGGCGGTCGGCACGTTCATGAGGATCTCGCCCCAGCGCGCCAGCGTGCGGTCGCTCACCTTGGAGAAATTGTTGAAACAGCCGAAGGTGACGTAGCCATTGTCGTCGCTCGGCGGATGGTCGATCGGCGCGGGAAGGTCCGTGCGCGGCTGGTACACACAGAAGGTGGACGGCAGGCGCCACAGTGTCTCGGTGTTGAAGTGCTCGGTCATGCCGACCGGGTCGGTGTAGGGATCGGTAATGCGGTAGTCGATGGCGCTGACGCCGGTGGTGGTGGTGAAGCCCAGCCAGGTCGCCTGGATCGGCGCGGGCTTGCGGGCGAACACCAGCAGGCGGTTGAGCGCCATGTGGCCGGACATATCGACCAGGATGTCGATGCCGTCGGACTCGATCAGGTCGGCGGCGGCATCGTCCCCGAGATGGCGGATGTTGCGCCAGTGGTCGAAATGCGGCTTGAGCCGGGCGGTGATCTGGTCTTCCTGGATGGTCGTCGCGTAGGCAAATAATTCGACGGCGCCGTGGTCGTGCCGCAGCAGCAGCGGCTCGAAGAAATAATTCACGGCGTGAAGGCGAAAATCCCCGGAGACGTAGCCGATCCGCAACCGGCGGTCGGGATCGGGCGTGTTGGACAGCGGCCGGCGGCGGAGCAGGGGGGCTGCGATCTCGCGGTCGAAAATGCGGGCCTGCTCGACCACCCTCTCATGCGGCACGTCGGTATAGCCGAGGATCATGATCAGGTTGTTGTGCGCCAGGATCAGATCCGGGACCAGCGCGATCGCCGCCCGGTAATATTTGATCGCCTCGAGGTTGCGGCCCTGACTTTTCAGATTGCCGGCCAGATTGCTCATGGCATCGGCGTAGTCGGGCTTGATGTCGAGGGCCTGGCGATAAAGGCGCTGGGCCCGCTCGAGATCGCCTTTCTCGGTGACGGCATTGCCGAGGTTGTTGCAGGCTTCCACCAGCAGCGGATCGAGGCGCACGGCTTCGGAAAAATGCCTGATCGCCTCATCGACCCTGTGCAGTTCGAGATAGATGGCGCCGATGTTGTTGTTGGCCTTGGCGGCATGGGGTCCGAGTTCAACGACCTTGCCGTAGCATTCGATCGCCGCGTCGAGGTGACCTTGACCCTTGTGCAGATTGCCAAGGTTGATCCATGCGTCCTGTAAACCCGGTTTCAGTTCGGTGGCACGCTTCAGGTGAAACTGGGCCTCGTCGAGCTGTCCCTCGCGCTGCAGCGCCGAACCGAGGTTGTAATGCGCTTCGGCGAAGGCCGGGTCGACCGCCACCGAGCGCCGGTAGCACGCGATCGCCCCGGCAATCTCGCCGGTATCCCGCAGCAGCGTACCCAAGTTGCTGTGCGCGAGGGCGAAGGCCGGGTCGAGTGCGATGGCCTGTTCGTAGCACGCGGTCGCCAGGGCGATCTCGCCGGTCTTCTTGTAGAAATTGCCGAGATTGTTGTGGGCGTTGGCGCTGTCGGGCTGCAGCCGGAGGTTTTCGCGGTGCTGCGCCAGCGCGGCGTCGGCCTGGCCGTGATCCATCAGGACAGTGGCGAGGTTGTTGCGGGCGTCGAGGTCGCCGGCGTTGAGGCGGATGGCCTGTTCGAAGGCTGCGATCGCCTCGTCGCGGCGCCCGGCCGCGGCCAAAGCGCTGCCCAGATTGCCGTGAAACGCCGCGACGCCGTTGGACATCGCGATAGCCCGCGTGATCAACCCGACCGCGATGGCCGGCCGGCCTTCCTGGATCGCCAGTACCCCCGCCATGTGCAGGCTGTCGACATGGTCGGGGTCCTCGGCGAGAATCCGCTCGAAGATCTCGCGGGCTTGCGCCAGCCGTCCCGACTTCTGGTGTTCCACCGCCTGCTGCTGCGCGTCGGCGTGGCCGATCCGCAGCCGCAGCGCGTCCGCCGCGGGACCGCCGAGGCCGCGGCTGAGCGCCTTGTCCAGGATCGTGCGGGCGTCAGTCGCGGAACCAGTCAGCAGCAGGGCTTCCGCGAAGGAGAACCAGTGCTGCGCCTCGCCGGGATTGGCCTGCAAGGCGGCCGTCAGCAGCGCCAGCGCGTTGCGCGGCTGCCCGCGCCGCAAGCTGACCAGGCCGAGACCGTGATTGGCGCCAGCATCGTGGGGATCGGACTTCAGCACGCTGCGAAACAGCCGTTCCGCCTCCGCGATCCGGCCGGCACCGAGATGCGTCAGCCCCTTGCGGGTCGCCTTGTTGTCGGAGCGGGCAGGTGCGTTCATCTGGTGACCGGTCAATCGGAACATCGTGATCGGCAGCATAGGTGATTCGGACGCCGTGGCCGCGCCGCCGCCTTCCTGGCTTGCGGCGTCAATCTGGCACCGGACGCGCGCGGTACCATTTCCTGCGGTTCATTGGCAAAGGCATTTCGATACCGCGAATATTGCCGTTCTGTTCCACGACAACATGTTTGCAGGGGGCGGTCAGTTACCGGTCGCACTCATGAAGTGTAGTTTTCCTCATCAATTCAACCAAGAGTATTCCGCCTCATTGAAGATACGTCATTCGTAGCCGAGCTACAGAGGTAACATTTTATTCGGAAAGTTACTTCCGATCGTTCGCTAGTATCTCGATACAGGCGACGCAAGAAACATCAGTCTCCGTGTGGCCGCGCCACCGCCTTCCTGGCTTGCGGCGGCAATCTGGCACCAGACGCGCGCGGTACCATTTCCTGCGGTTCATTGGCAAAGGCATTTCGATACCGCGAATATTGTCGTTCTGTTCCACGACAACATGTTTGCGGGGGGGGCGGTCGGTTACCGGTCGCACTCATGAAGTGTAGTTTTCATCATCGATTCAACCAAGAGTGTTCCGCCTCGTCGAAGATCCGTCATCCGCGCCGAGCTACGAAGGTAATATTTTATTCGGAAAGGTACTTCCGGTCGCTCGATAGTATCTCGATACAGGCGGCACAAGAATGATCAGCATCCGTGTGGCGGCTGCGCGGCCTTCCTGACTTGCGACCGCAATCCGCACCAGACGCGAGCGGTTCCGTTTCTCGGATGACCTTGGGCAAAGGCATTTTGATACCGCGAATATCGTCGTTCTGTTCGACGGTGACATGTTTTTGGGTGATTGTCGGCCACCGGTCGTACTCATGAAGTGTAGTTAAGTCGCTGGATTCAACCATGAGTATTCCGCCTTATTATCCGAGGTAAAATTATACTGTAGTCGAAAAGGCGCGTCATTCGCGCCGAACTACAGAGGTAATATTTCATACGGAAAGGTACTTTCGATCGCTGACTAGTATCCGCATACAGGCGGCTAAAAAAAAGATCGCTGTCCATAAAAAAATTATTCGAGCTCGCGTCACCGCCGCTACAACCAAAAAGGTTTTTCGATACCAGAGGCGATCATCAGTATCGGCATCAGGCATATTCGAAAAGCATTGATTCGATTGCACAAATATAACCAGACGTAGCGTTGAGGTAATATTGTGGGGGAGAATCGAAGTGTAGTTGCTCGTTCTGCGAGTGATGAATTCGCGTGTTTCGTTTCACGTCTTGTTAGACTCTGCGGATCATCTTCCCAGCATCGGTCAAGAAGATCGAAGTTTAGTTTACCAGGAAGGTATCCAACATGTCCGGCATCACACTTACGTCCGCAGTCCGTCAGAACTTGCTCTCGCTGCAGTCCACCGCATCGCTTCTGTCGGAAACCCAGAACAAGCTCTCGACCGGTAATAAGGTCAATTCCGCGCTCGACAACCCGACCAATTTCTTCACCGCGTCGTCGCTGAACTCGCGTTCCAGCGACATCAACAATCTGCTCGATGGTATCGGCAATGGCGTGCAGATCCTGCAGGCCGCCAACACCGGCATCACCTCGATCCAGAAGCTGGTCGATTCCGCCAAGTCGATCGCCAACCAGGCGCTGCAGACCACGGTCGGCTACGTCAAGTCGTCGATCACCAGCGTTGCCAACGCCACCTCGACCGCGTCGAACCTGCTCGGCACCGCGACCCCGACCACGGCAACCTTCACCGGCTCCGCGGCGACCAACCGCCTCAACACCCCTGCTGCGATCACTGGTGCCACCACGCTTTCCGGCGCTGTCAACAGTGACTCGTTGTCGACCGCCTTCGCCGCCGGCGATACCCTGACCATCAATGGCCAGACCCTTAGCTTCACGGCATCGGGCGCTTCCGGTGCTAATCAGATCGACATCACCGACACGGTCACCAGCCTGCTCGGCAAGATCAACGGCCTGACCGGCGGCTCCGGCTCTTCGGTGTCCGGCGGCAAGCTGCTCATCGACACCGGCACCACTTCGGACCTGTCGATCACCAGCTCGAACGCGGGTGCGCTGGCGGCTCTCGGCCTCGGCACCGGCGTCACCCAGGCGCGTACGCCTGGTGTCCCCGCGCTGCAGGGCAAGACGTTGACGATCGGTGCGACGGGCGGCGGTGCCGCGACATCGATCACCTTCGGCAGCAGCGCTGGTCAGGTCTCGACGCTGGACGGATTGAACTCGGCGCTGTCGGCGAACAATCTGCAGGCCAGCCTCGACACCACCGGCAAGCTGACCATCACCACCACCAACGACACGGCGTCGTCCAACATCGGTACCATCGGCGGCACCGCGTCCACCACGTCGTCGATCGGCTTCAACGGCCAGAGCGTCGTCAACGCCGTCAAGGATCCGACCTCGCAGGCCACCCGCGCCAGCCTGATCACCCAGTACAACCAGGTGATCGACCAGATCACCACCACGGCGCAGGATTCGTCCTTCAACGGCGTCAACCTGCTCAATGGCGATACTCTGAAGCTGACCTTCAACGAAACCGGTACCTCCAAGCTCAGCATCGCGGGCGTCGGCTTCGGCCCCGGCGGTCTCGGCCTCTCCAAGCTGACGGCGGGCACCGACTTCACCGACAACGCGGCGGCCAACAAGACCCTGGCAACCCTGACCACGGCGGCTACCTCGCTGCGCTCGCAGGCCTCGAGCTTCGGTTCGAACCTGTCGGTCGTGGAGATCCGTAAGGACTTCGCGAAGAGCCTGATCAACGTGCTGCAGACCGGTGCGTCGAACCTGACGCTCGCCGATACCAATGAGGAAGCGGCCAACAGCCAGGCGCTGTCGACCCGCCAGTCGATCGGTGTCTCCGCGCTGTCGCTCGCCAATACCGCCCAGCAGGGCGTGTTGCAGCTGCTGCGCTAAGTTCGGCGCAAGCAACCAACGAATAAAGCGGTGGGGAAACCCGCCGCTTTTTCTTTTTGTTAACCATCAGCGTGGCTAACTCTGCCGTTGGAGAAGCGCGATGGCATTGAGAATTAGGCTGGAGCCGCAAGAGTGGCTAATGGTCGGCACCAGTCGTGTGCTCAATATCTGGAATGAAACTGCCAAGTTAAAAATCCACGGCGCGGGACCAGTCCTTCGGCAAGAACATACGCTATCCGAGGACGATGCCGACTCATCTGCGAAGCGAGTTTATTACGCTGTGCAGACAGCTTACTTGGGCATCAATTCGAACCTCGACGCATATTTTGACTTGGTAGATGCTCTCCTTAAAGAAAACCCGGAATCAAGCGACATCGTTCAAATCGCAAATGATCATATCTCCAAGGGATCATTTTACGGTGCCTTGCTGGAGTACCGAAAACTTATCGGGCCTAAGTCCAGATGATGCGCAGTCCATCATTGGCCTGCATTTCACTTCGGATCCGGCGCCGGCTTCCAAATCGATCGACGGAGCGCCAAGATTCTCGTCCTGCGGCGCGTCGATCAAGCGGTCCAAGGTGAACTTCGGATCGCCCGCTTTCCCGTCGCCTGTGACCACATATTTATTTTCATCCGCATCAAACGCAGATGGCGCAGGCCTTCGCTAAGGCCTCGCATCAACAGATTTTTCCGAAGTGTAATTAGCTACTCCACAAGCCTATTTTCAAAACGGTTCCGATGCCTGATGGTGAGATCAGAAAGGCATCGCGCGCGTTTGGTCGATTTGGCGCCGGATTTCCGTTAGGCCGCCAGCCGCCTTGATCGTAGCACGAACATCTTCAGCGCGACGGTGCAGTTCTGACGCCCCGCCCATCGCCTCTAGCGCTTTTTCGGAATCGACCGAAAATAATTGTTTTACTGTGGAAGTAGCGTCCGGACTTTTGCCATCACTTCGCTTACGACCTCGCCAGGACAGCGCCCCTTCGATTGAGACCCGCGATCGTACCAGGAAATGCTTTTGATCTGGTCGCTAATTACCCAGCCGGTAAATTCGCAGCCGTCCGGGATGACCACTTGGAAGTTATTGTGCTTATCCTGAGTGGTGACTGGACAGGCAATGCAAAGGCGCGAGAACTCATTGTACCGCTTGGGGCTCAAAACGAGTGCAGGACGCGAGCCATCTTGCTCGCGCCCTGCCTGAGGATGGAAATTGACCCAGATGAAATCGCCCACGTCGGGGCAATAAGGTTCACCAGACTTCGTTTCCGACAGGTCCGCCCGTGCCAATTTCGCCATACAAATTCTCGGTTGTCATGCCCGCCAATAACTGGTCCAGCGTGTAGACCGGACCAAGCACTGGTGTCACCACCAACGAGCCATCTTTTACAGTGATTTCAGCAGCTTTACCTTCAAATACGTCTAGTTCCTTTGCGAAGGCAGCAGGGATTCTCAGGGCAATACTGTTGCCCCACTTCGAGAAATGCGCGTTCATGGAACTCTCCCAGAGCCAGCACTTACACCATCAATATCTATCAATCACAACTGGCTGGCTCTACAATGAAGATACACCAATCTTTGTTTCACGCAATCAAGAAAAGGTTTGATCCCATTATCGATAGTTAATGTGGTGTGCTGCCACAGGACGTGCGCGTTCATACCCACACGGAAATGCATTCATGCATACACCAATTCATAAATGCACCCTAGCATTTAATAAGATTGATTATCGAACGTCAGGGTTTTCGGATTTGAACAACTCCCAGACATCACGCGGGATGCCGGTACCGATGCGATCGAACCACGCTTTGCGCTCGTGATCCTCCATGGCGTTCCACCACGCCATGCCGGCGATGTCGTTCTCAGATGGTTCGTTCGGTTCTGTGGTCATGTTGCCCTCGCCTATCAGCCGCCTCCACCACGCCAGCGCTCGCTGTAGCGCCGAGTCGGAGCCGCCTTTTCTGTCCTCGCTAAGCCCCTTTCTAAATTTGTTGGCCGTGGGGGGACAATTTTTTCCCCCTGTACCTGACGAAGGCGCCGCCCCCGCTGCAGCCATGACGACCACTCGGCCGAGATGATCCGGACGAGGTTCGACAGATTTTTCCGCCCCGGCCTGGGTCTCCGCTCGATCATCACCAGCCCGTCACGGGCCGCCACCCGGAGCGTCCGCTGCGCCAGCTTCCTGCACACGCCGGCCCTTGCTGCCAGTTCGGCCAGGCTCCGATCGCAGAGACCGTGCTGCGCCACCTCATCCCCGACAATCCGGAGCACCGCCAGCTCGCCGACGGTGAAGCGGGAGGCCATAGCCGGCGGCAGCGGCCCCGACGCTGCCAGGTGCCGCCTGCGCTCGATCGAGGCCCGGCGATCGGGGGAACGCTGCTCCACCCTCTCAGGGAAGGCCGTCCATGCACGTTTGCGGTTCTGGGCCTCCGGAGTGCCCGGCATCGGAAATAACGCGCTCTGCGCCTCGGGTGGTGGCTGGCGTCGCTGGTGGAGGCGTTCGGCAAGTTCCTGAGCCTCGCCATCGAGCAGGTGGCCGGCGGCATGGGCCTGCCACAGCGTGCGTGACAGGTGGTCGATCTGACGCGGGTGCGCGGCGTCGATTGCGCTCTTGAGCGCGGCTCGGAACATAGTTTGGCCCCTTCGGGCCGCCGACGTCAGGGCAAAGCAATCTCGTCACCGGAAACGACGTTTCCGATTGACTCCCGAAATGGGATCAGCGAGGTTGGGGAGGTCAGGTGACCCCAAGTCGCTTATGAATTTTCCGGCCCTTCAGTCGCCAAACTGAGGGGCCGTTTGCTTTTCCGGGTCTGTCTGCGGCTGTTCAAATCCTCAGATGCAGGTCGCGCGATTGCAGCCTGGTGCCAGACGGCATCCGGCACAGTGCGCATTAAGGGGTGATTTGGCGATTCGTGACCAGCAAAAATCTGTAACCAGGGGCAGCGGCGGCCCCTGGTTTGATTCTTCGGCATTAGTTCAAACGCTCGGCGAATAATCCTTAGCCTGCATCCAGCCTGCATTTTCAGGCCACCCCGTCAGGCAGGTGATTCCCTCACCTGTGAAATTGACCGCTCCTGCTACCTCACCACACCCCCACACCCCCTAGACGGGTGGTGGTGGGGGTGCTGTTGGAGGGCCTGTTTCCCCGCCCTTTTCTTTTGCTGATAACTGCCCTTCTCGCTATTCTTCTGCTTTCGGAATTACGGCGAGGCTGATCCGGTCCTTCGGGTAGACCTGATCGAAGCGATCGTGCTGACGGCACCAAGCAGCGGCGGCCGGCGACAGCCATTCGGTCAGTTCGACCATCTTTCCGTGATGTTTGGCCAAGTTCCAGGCGATGATTGGCTCGTGATGGGCAATCCTGTTGCGCAGGATCCGAATAGGGGTCAGCGGACCGGCAAAATCCTTACGCAGGACTCCCTTGCCATTCGGCTTCCGGGCAACGCGATGCAGGGTCGTCTTCCACAGTTCGTCATAGGGCGTGCCGAACATCGCGGTCCAGAAGCTGAAGGTCACCTCAGCGACGATTCGGCCGGGCGTCGCGTCGCGTCCGTCGCGCGTGATGTCGTCGATCGCCGCGGCAATCTGGTCGGGCTGTCGGTCCCCCAGCAGGAGGCCATCGTCGTGAAACCAGCCGTCATGAAGGGCTTCTGTCATCACAGCGTGCACCTTATTGCGCAGCGCCACCTCAAGCATTTGGAGCGGAATGTAGAGACTTTCGGAGATCAGGCTGTTGAGGGTGTAGAGTTCCAGTGCCCGGCCCCGGTCCCCATCGGCCCAGGCTAGGTAACGGCCAAACCGTTCTAGGGAAAGCGCTTGTTCCAGGTCGGCATGAGATATTTCAGTAGTCATGGGCTAAGGTTTTTCTTGATTTTTCTTCCCCACCCCCTAGATTGGGGAGCGTATACCCCGGGACCGCCTCTGTCTTACGACATGCACCCGGGGTAAATTTTTAGGTAGACGCTTTCCGGAGACCCGCCGGCGTCTCCCGAGCCGTCCTAGCCGCCTTCTTCGCCGCCTTTTCAGCCGCAAAGTCTGGCTCCAGCGCCTTCACCCGCTGCACTAGCCCATCCAGATGGTAGAGGTTGCTGTTCCAGTCCCCTGCAGCGGTCTTGCGCTGCTCACGGCGGATCAGACCCGCCGTTTCAAGATCGCGGATGTTGTTCTGGATCGTCTTTTCGGTGACGCCGATCCGCTGGGCCAGGTCCCGCTTAGTGGGAAACGGCTTTCGTGATGGCTCTCGCCAGTAATCCAAAAGCTGAACGATGATATTGAATTGGGTGGTGTTGATGCCGAGCCGACGCTGGCCCTGGATCAGCACGGACGGGATGCCGGCGTAGCCATGCCCGCAAACGGCCTTGCCCCAGATCTTCTCGACGGACGAAGCGGGCTTCGGCGCCGCCCCCGCGGAGGCTGGAGTGGGAAAGGTAAGTACTGTATTTGGCGGCGCTGTCTCGGTCATGGTTGATCTCCTGAAGCCGAGTTACGCCTGCAAAAACTAGCTTTCAATGGGACCCGGACAGACGGGTAGGGAAAACGGCGGGGCCACCTGTATTGCTATAATTGAGCTGCTTGCCGAATAGCGCTGCACAGTAACGATGCTTAGCTGGCCGGCTTTCGCCCTCACCTCAGGAAATACACTTCCTGTCTGGTGGGGAAGCAATTTTCCCGACCATTCAGCCATTTTTTTTCAATAAGCAGACTATAGCAGACCAGCGCCAGCGTGATCCTGAAATAGTTCGGCATCACGGACGTATCCGCGCAGCGTTTCGACAGACTTGTGGCGCGACTGCTCCATCATTTTGAAGATGTTGGCGCCGCGCTTTGCGGCCGACGTCAGGAAGCCCGCACGCAGGCTGTGACCGGCGAACGATGCCGGGTCGAGCCCTGCCCCTTCGGCCGCTTCTTTGACGATGTTCGCCACACTGCGATCGCTGAGGCGCGCAGCAGCCACACGGCCCGCCTTGTCGACCGGACGGAACACCGGCCCCTCGGTAATGCCGGCGGCCTCCAGCCATGCTCTGACGGCCTTGACGGGGCACGCCCGTGCACCGCGGGGAATGGCGATGCTGTGGCCTGCCCCTTCCTGATCCGTCTTGGACCGGCCGATGGTGACACGGTAGCCCTCTTCGCTCTCCTGCAGGTCGGCCACGTCGAAGGCGACGATCTCCGATCGGCGGCAGGCGCTGGCGAAGCCAAACAGTAGGAGGGCCCGGTTCCGCAGGGCGCGCAGGCTCTCCCCTTCGATCGCCGCGACCATCGCCATTGTCAGATCGCCGGTGGCCGGCGCTTTCTTGACCGGCTTGGCGCCGATGATGCGACGGATGCCGCGCATGGTCGCCTTGACCGATTCCGCATCGGTCGGCGTCGTCTCGCAGGCGAGCTTGTGGAAATACCGGATGGCAGCGCAGCGGCGACCGATGGTCGAGGCCTTGGCGCCCTGTGCCGCCTCCCATGCGAGATAGGACGCTACGGCGGCCGCGGTGGCCGGCATGTGGGAGATCTGGCGCGATCGGCACCACGCCTCGAATGCCGCGAAGTCCGACCTGTAGGCCTTCCGGGTCGACTCAGCCTTGTCGGCCAGGGCGTAGTCGAGCGCCCGCTCGATGTCGGCCTGGTGGACGGCTGGCAGGCTGGTGGTGATGTCGACAACGGCGAGCGCTTGCATGGCAAATTCCCCCTGAGATCGGTTCCGAGAAAATCAATTACCGGACGCTATCCGTGTAAGGACAGTGCTGCAACATTATAGCGCTAGAATGTTATAACACTTTCGTGTTATGACGCTGCCTTGGGGCCGCGCTTGCGGCGCTCGGTCGGGGCGTGGCCATGCTCCTTTAATACGGCGTCGATGCCGTCCATTAGCACGTCGTGCACCTTGCGATCTTGGGTAAGGGCGATCTCCTGCAGCTTCCGATAGCTGGCCCGCGGGACGTATAGACTGGTGTGCACGATGTCCGGCCCCTTGGGCTTCAAGGCTGGCGACGGCGCGGCTGTCGCGGTGGCGGGCGCTTCAGGTTCCGGCTCGGAGCCGGGCATCAGTGAGCCGATGATCGATGGCCTACGCGACATTGCTCATTTTCCCCTTGGTCCGCTGATCGACCCAGGCCCAGAGGGCTTGCACCTCCTCAGCGGCCTTGCCGGTCGGATTGTATTCGGTGACGCCAGTGCCGCCGGCGAGTGCGTCCTGATGGTCGGCGCGGGCGGTGATGATCGGTTCGGCAAGCAGCCCAAGCAGGCCGAGGCCGGCGGCCGCTTCTGAGGCTCTGGTGTTCCGGCCCGGTGGCGCCTGATTGATGACGAATGCCAGCGGTCGGCCGATACGCTTCACGGCTTCGACCGTCGGCCAGGTGGCGACGATATCGATCCGGGAAGGCCGGGCAGGGATCAGGCAAAGGTCGGCCGCGTTCACGGCGAGATTCGCCGCGGTGTTGGCGATGCCGGGTGTGTCGAGAATGCAGAGGGTGAAACCCTTGGCCGCAAGGGCCGTCAGGATCGACGGGAGCTGCGCAATCTGATCAGGGCCGAGCCGATCGACCGCGGGCGTCTCGGCCTGCCGTTCGTCTCCCCAGGCACCCAGCGAGCCTTGCGGATCTAGGTCGAGGGCGATGACGGTTTCGCCGGCCTGAGCGGCCGCGACGGCCAGAGAGGCCGCCAACGACGTCTTGCCGACGCCGCCCTTTTGACTAGTGAAGGTGATGGTTCGCATCTTGCTCCCCCGCAAATCGCGTAGTGTCATAACACCAAAGCGTGAAAGCGTAAAAGCATTGTAAGGCCACGGCGCTGCGATGCTGTAGCGCTACAATGCTAAGGCGTTGAAACGTCGCTCTATTTTGCGTGTATCCGGTCGAGACGGGTACTAGAGTTTGATTTAAGGGCCATGTTCACATAATGTCCTGTCAACGGTGGACCCAGGTTCAGGTCTTCCCGGACGCAAAAACGAGCGAACCCCACCTCGCGGGCAGCGGGCAGGGTTCGGAACTAGGGCGACATTGATGCTAGGTGACACTGCAACAATGCCAGAATCGGGTCTCGGTTTCAACCGTTGCTCCGGCGCATTTGCCCCCAACATGGGGGCCTTGAATGGCCGGAACATTCGCGCAGTGGCAGCCTGAGTACGAAGCTCGAGGCATCCCGACTTTCCCGTTCACAGCGAGCGGCGACCGCAAGCGACCATCGGTCCGCGGGTACGCCCGCATGGGTATGCCGGCCAGCCGCCAGCTCTCCCTGAGCTATCCCAACGCCGACGGGCTGGCTTGCCTCGCCGGTGCTCGAAACAAGCTGACGATCCTGGACGTAGATGCGAAGGGTGCCGAGGGCGAGCGCCTGCTTGCCGACGCACAGCGTCAGTATGGCCCTTCGCGGTTTGTCGTTCGGACCGGCAGCGGTGGCTTTCATGCCTATTATCGCCACAACGGCGAGGGCCGGTGGATCCGACCGGACAAGCAACGGCCGATCGACATCCTGGGTGGCGGGCCAGTGGTGCTGCCCCCGTCGCAAGGGGCGATTAAGAAATACGAGATCATCCACGGCAGCCTCGACGATCTGGTCGCCCTGACGAAGCTGCGCGGCATCGAGACACCGCTGACGGGGCTGGTGCCAGCGCCAGTGAACGACAATGCCGAGCCCCAGGAAGTAAGGGTCAGCGATGTCGACCTGCGCCGCGTCCAACCGGGCGAACGCGACGATATTTTTTATCAGGTAGTGGCCCGCCTCGCTAAGAGGTGCTTCGAGGGCGGAGCAACAAAAGGCGATTTACTGGCCGCGGCCCGCGCGAAGAACGGCGAGTTTCCGATCCCGCTGACCGATGCCGAGGTGGTCGCGAAGTGCGATTACTGGTGGCGAAAGACGGTCGAGGGCGCCAACCGTTTCGGCGTTGCGGCCGCCGGCGGCGAAGCACAGCGATCCGTCATGATGGACGAATACACGTTCACGCGGGTGATGCCGCTTGGCGCTGACGCGCTCTCGCTGTTCATGACCGTACGGATGAAGAACTGGGGCAGGGATTTCTACGTCGCCAACGCGATGCACGCCCATATGCCGACGCCCGGCGGTGGCAGTTGGACGCTGGCTCGATTCAAAAATGCCCGAAAGGCCCTGATCGCCGCCGGGATCATCCGTCAGGTCAAACAGCACAATCGATTTGCTGGTGAGGCAACCATGTATCAGTGGGGGTAGGGACCAGCACCACCTCCCCCAGAGAGGAGGGTGTAGTGTTTCTTATAGGGGTATGATTTCGTACCCCCCTGACCCTGTGGCGAGATAAATGCCCGCCAACCTGCACTCTCCATAAAAGGCGAATAATTTATTTGACCAAGGAGGCGACGTGGAAATGCGGATCGACCGCGACAAAGCGGAGCGCATGATCTCACAGATGTTGCGGGACGATGGAAGCTGCAGCCGGCGGCCGCGAATGATCTGGCCGCCAGCGTGATCCGTCGTCTTGTGAGCAGCATGTCGACGCCAGCCGCGCCGCAGCTCAATGGCTATCGTGTCATCCCGCGAGGGATGCAGGATGCCGACGGCTTCATGGCTGCTCTCACTGAGAAGTATATCGACGCGGATTACAGGGTCGCTGCTGGGATCTGGGACATGGTCTATGATCGTTGCCGCGATCTGCCGCCGACGGTAGCGGACCCCAGCTCTTACTGAGGGGTGGTGCCGGCATCGGCCCTGGGGCGTCGAGATAGCCGGGAAAATCATGGGCACAGGGTGGTGCGCCGCGTCCCCCGGCATCACCCTGCGACCCTCTCCGTTGAAGGTCGAGGTAGCTTCCGAGAATGCGGGTTATCGGAAGCAAGGCCCGCCATCGCTGGCGGGCTTTTTCGTTTCTGCCAATGATGGCATGTCCTCAAAGAAAAAACGTTGCAGAATAGCGTCATAGTGTTATAACTTTAAAAAGTTTTAACGCTAAAATGGAGCGGACGCATTGGCCGACAAGCAACATCAGAACGGCTGGATTCAGGTCCGCTGTCCGCAGGAAATCACTTACGAAGTGAAGCGCGCCGCCAAAGCCCGCAACATGACGGCTTCCGACTTCGTCCGCTATGCAATTGTGAAGGAGATCGCCAGCAGTCACCCGCAAGCCGCCTGATCATGTCAAAACTAACTAAAAAGCCAGCAAGAACAGTGACGCTTGATCCTAACCCCAAGGGCGAACTTAAAGCGCTCGCGGGCAGCAACGACGACAAGTGGAACCTGCGACTTGCCAATCTCGTCGTAGAAGCCTGCGCTGCGAAGACCGACGAGTCGACCACGGCAATGTGCCGCGCAATGGTGTCGTTAGCGCCGGCAGATCCGGTCGAGGGCATCATCGTTGCCCAATTGCTGGCGGCTAATGAAGCTTCACTCTCGATGTATCGGCTGGCCTGGGCACAGCCGCCGGAGTATTTCCAGGCTCGCGCGAAATATATGCAGCTGGCCGACAAGGCGTCGCGTACGGCCCTGATGTTGACCGAGCGGCTCGACCACCACCGCGGTCGAGGGCAGCAACAGATCGTGGTGAAGCACGTCACCGTCAACGCCGACCAGGCAATGGTTGCGGAAACCATCACCACTGCGCCGGCCCTGCAATCCAGATCGCAGCCGACCCTCGACCAGGTTATGCAGCCGGATCTAGTCGGGGGTGGCGGGGGGCAGGAAACGAAATGACCGACAACCCCATGCACCGATGCAACGAGGCCCCAAGGTGCGGGGCTAAATCGAAGCGCACCGGCCTGCCTTGTCAGTCCCCGGCAGTCCGCAGCCATCGTGTCTGTCGGATGCACGGCGCTGGCGGTGGCGCTCCGAAGGGTAAGGCCAACGGCAATTTTCGGCATGGTGGACGGACTAAGGAGACAGTTGATGCCACACGATACATCAACGAACTCGCCCGGTTGGTGCGCGGCAACTAGCTAGGCTACGCCCCGTGCCCGCCCCTCCGCCGGCGCGCCGACGTTGGACTATATGGGTGGCGTTCGTGTCTCTACAGATTGCAATCATGAATGTTTGGCAAGTTAGGGTACCGGCGAGATCGGTCAGCAGATCACCGGGATCCAGGCGGCGACCCAGGAGTCGGTCGGCGCGATCAAGGAGATCAGCGGCACCATCGAGAGACTGGCCGAGATCTCGACCACCATCGCTTCGGCGGTGGAGGAGCAGGGCGCGGCTACGCAGGAGATTTCCCGCAACGTGCAGCAGGCCGCCCAGGGCACCCAGCAGGTCTCCTCCACATCACCGACGTGCAGCGTGGAGCCAGCGAAACCGGATCGGCCTCGTCGCAGGTTCTGTCGGCGGCGCAGTCTCTGTCGCGCGACAGCAATCGCCTCAAGATCGAAGTCGGTAAGTTCCTCAACACCGTACGCGCCGCTTAAGCAACAAAGCCCGGCTCCTCATCGAACCGGGCCACGCAATAAACATCATCGTGGGCAGGCAGCCTCTCGCGATGAAGCAATGGCTGCGATCCGCGCCGCGTGGAATGCGACGGACGCCGAGCTGGCCACCATCCGGTACAGCCAGGAGTGGACGGCCAACAAGTACGCCCTATGGGCCGCTGGCTATCGCGACAAGCTAGGGAAAGGTCCTATCCGGTGCCGGTGCGGCGTGATGTTCGATGCCGACAGCCACGAGGAAAGCCGTTGATCGGCTGGAAGCAGGCACCGGCGCCCGAATAGCTTAAGGCCCCGCCATGTCGGCGGCGTTGCGCTTGTGCAGCACCGCCGACTGAATGTAGCCGCTCGTCGTATCGAACTTTTTATGGCGTAGTTGTTGCTGGATCAGGTGGCCGGGGGCGTCGTTCACGGGCCGACGTTGCCAGTCCGGACCGTAGGCTGTGACCGGCAAAACGCTTTGCAGAGGCAGTAGCATCAGCTTCGCTCGCTCCACCATCTATGGCGCCGGCGACAATGGGGCGAAGTGCCGAGGCCGGCGGGTGCTGTGCCTGCCCGGCATGCTCACTCCCGATAAGCTCTGTTATCGGGCGCCAGGAGCCCGAAAGGCAAAAGGCCCCGCCGGTGAGGGCGAGGCCTTTGTAGAGACGCTGCCAGCGGTTTGCGATCACCCCTAGGCAGTGGCCAAGGGCTTTGAGGCCTTGGACTTAAATGCCGGAGGAAACCGCCCGGCGACAGGCGTAATATGGGTTTGCTCACTCTCGCAAATTTAACCTTCCCTTAACCCGTCCGTTCAATTCGCCATAAGTCGCGGGAACCAGTTGCATTGAACGAATGATCTTCACACTTCTTTACACGGTCTCCTTCATGCTGCCGGCCGTCGCTGGAAGAATTTCAGTGACATGTAAAAACAGAAGGTTTCAGAAATGTCCGACATCACTCTCTCGTCCGCCGTCCGCCAGAACCTGCTCTCGCTGCAGGCCACTGCATCGCTTCTGTCGGAAACCCAGAACAAGCTCTCGACCGGTAACAAGGTCAATTCGGCGCTTGATAGCCCCACCAACTTCTTCACCGCGTCGGCCTTGAACTCGCGTTCCAGCGATATCAACAATCTGCTCGATGGTATCGGCAACGGCGTGCAGATCTTGCAGGCCGCCAACACCGGCATCACCTCGATCCAGAAGCTCGTCGACTCCGCCAAATCGATCGCCAACCAGGCGCTTCAGACCACGGTCGGCTACGTCAAGTCGTCGATCACCAGCCTTGCCAACAGCACCTCGACCGCGTCGAACCTGCTCGGCACCGCGACCCCGACAGCCGCAACTTTCACCGGCACGGCCGCAGTCAATAACCTGACTACTCCGGCTTCGATCACCGGTACCACGTCCCTGACCACTGCTGCGAACTCCGACTCGCTCACGTCGGGCTTCTCCTCGGGTGACACCCTGACCATTAATGGCCAGACCCTGTCGTTCGTGGCTTCCGGTGCTGCTGGTGCCAATCAGATCAACACCAGCGATACCGTTACCACCCTGTTGGGCAAGATCGATGGCCTGACCGGTGGAACGGGTTCGGTGGTGACGGCTGGCAAGCTCGCCATCAACACCGGGACGACTTCGGATCTGTCGATCACCAGCTCGAACGCGAATGCGCTGACGGCTCTCGGCATCAGCGGCGGCGTCACCCAGGCACGTACGGCCGGTGTCCCTGCGCTGCAGGGCAAGACGTTGACGATTGGTGCGACGGGCGGCGGTGCCGCAACGTCGATCACCTTCGGCAGCAGCGCTGGTCAGGTCTCGACGCTGGACGGATTGAACGCGGCGCTGGCGACGAACAATCTGCAGGCCAGCCTCGATACCACCGGCAAGCTCAGCATCACCACCACCAACGATGCGGCTTCGTCCAACATCGGCACCGTCGCTGGCACCGCGTCCAGCACGGCGTCGATCGGCTTCAACGGCCAGAGCGTCGTCAACGCCGTCAAGGATCCGACCTCGCAGGCTACCCGCGCCAGCCTGATCAGCCAGTACAACCAGGTCATTGACCAGATCACCACCACGGCGCAGGATTCGTCCTTCAACGGCGTCAACCTGCTCAATGGTGATACGCTGAAGCTGACCTTCAACGAAACCGGTACTTCCAAGCTCAGCATCGCGGGCGTCGGCTTCGGCCCCGGCGGTCTCGGCCTCTCCAAGCTGACGGCGGGCACCGACTTCACCGACAACGCGGCGACCAACAAGACCGTGACCAGCCTGACCACGGCGGCTACCACGCTGCGCTCGCAGGCCTCGAGCTTCGGTTCGAACCTGTCGGTCGTGCAGATCCGTCAGGACTTCTCGAAGAGCCTGATCAACGTGCTGCAGACCGGCGCGTCGAACCTGACGCTCGCCGATACCAATGAGGAAGCGGCCAACAGCCAGGCGCTGTCGACCCGCCAGTCGATCGGTGTGTCCGCGCTGTCGCTCGCCAACACCGCCCAGCAGGGCGTGTTGCAGCTGCTGCGCTAAACCTCGGCAGACTGAACGAAACGAAGGCGGCGGGGGAAACCCCGCCGCCTTTTTCGTGCGTTCGGCGGTTTTGCTCCGGCTGCCGCCGGTTGCGGTATCATTTGGCGATTTGTCGCGGCGGGAGAAATCTCGCCGCAATTTTTTTATCGCGTACCCATATACCAATCAAGCCACTGATTTACCGTCGCTTTCCAGCGTATACGCGACGATAATACACGCCAGAGCTTTAAAAAGACGGGTTTATTTTACGCGCCATTAAGTTTTGCGGCCTCATCGTACCTACAGCGCCCAAGAATGGGCGTTCTTGCGTCCAGTAGGAAGGTACCATCGTATGTCCGGCATCACGCTTTCAGCGTCCGTCCGTCAGAATCTGCTCTCGCTGCAGTCCACGGCTGACCTGCTCTCCACCACCCAGAACCGCTTGTCGACCGGCAACAAGGTCAACTCCGCGCTCGACAACCCCACCAATTTCTTCACCGCGTCGGCCCTGAATTCGCGGTCAAGCGACATCAACAATTTGCTCGACGGCATCGGTAACGGCGTGCAGATCCTGCAGGCCGCCAATACCGGCATCACCTCGATCCAGAAGCTCGTCGATTCCGCCAAGTCGATCGCCAACCAGGCGCTGCAGACCACGGTCGGCTATACCAAATCGTCCGTGACCAGCGTCGCGGTCTCCGGCGCCACGGCGTCGAATCTGCTCGGCGACGGCACGTTGAGTGCCGCGTTCACCGGCACGGCGGCGACCGGCACTGCGACGGCCGCCTTCGGAAGCACTACCGCGGCTGCGGGCAGTCAGCTTTATTCGGCGGCCGCCACCGCGGCGACAGGCGCCACCCTGCTGTCCGGCCTGACCGACGTAGCCGGCACCGCTTCGGGCCTCGCTGCCAACGATACGCTGACCATCAACGGCAAGACGATCACCTTCGGAGCTACCGGCGCGCTCGCCGGCTCGGGTACCGCTTATACGCTTGGTATCAATGCGACCGTGACCGACCTGGCCGCGGCCATCGACACCCTGCAGGGCACAACCGGCACGGCGACGACTGGTGGTAAGCTGACGCTGAATACAGGTACGACCGCTAACCTCGCGGTTACGGGTTCGGCCGGCGTTCTGGCCAAGCTCGGCCTGTCCGCGGCAGGCGCCAACACAGCCACCCGCACCGGCGGTACGGTAACCTCGCCGGCCCTTGCTACGGCGACGAAGCTGTCCGGCACCGACAGCACCGACGCGTTGTCGTCGTCATTCGCAGCGGGGGACACCCTGACCGTCAACGGCAAGATCCTGACCTTCACCGCCTCGGGGGCGTCCGGCGCCAAC
>NZ_JANXTC010000430.1:0-25382 GCF_025356345.1 Tardiphaga sp. | reverse complement strand
CGCCCATGATCACGCAATCGGTCGGCGTGCCCCGTACGGCAAAATGTCGCGGACCGATTTCGCGCAGCCGCAGTGGATCGTTGAGCGACAGCGAATGCGAGACGCCGGACTGATCGAGTTCGGGCGCGACCACCCAGACGTCGTCGGACAATTCCTTGGCGATCTGCTCGAGAATTTTCAGGCCGGGGGCGTGGATGCCATCATCATTGGTACAGAGAATTCGCATGCGCACAGCTGCCTTTTCGACCGGTCCGCCCTTGGCGGGCAGCGACTTTTGCCAGCATCGGCGGGATTTGACCAACGCTTTCTGGGCTACGTAGCGGAGCGCTTGCGCGCAGCAACACCAGATCCTTAAAGCGTTGGAACATTTTTCCAGCTCCGTGGTTCTTAGCAGAGAGTGAGTCCGTTCGAGTTTGTGTCACCCGCCCACGACTGCCGCATGCGACCGTGGAGCCCCGGCAGGAACGACGAAGATGACCATCCCGATCAATCGCGTGATGCTATTCGGGCTACCCGTCGCCACGGCGGTTACCGCAGCTTTGATCTGGATCTTGTTTCCGCAGGAAATCCAGTCCGGCAGCGAGACCGAACCCGTGACGCTGAGCGTCGCCAGCATCGATGAGGCGAACGATACATCGGCGGGACCTCCTATTGTCCATGCCGCCGCGGTGGTGGCGGCGATGGGACGGCTGACGGTCTCCAAACAGAGATTTTCGCGCGGCGGCCTCGGCTCCAGGGCGCTGATGACCTTTACCCTGCGCAACCGCAATGGCTACGCGGTAAAGGATATCGAGTTGCTGTGCAGGTTCAGCAGCAAGGACGGCAGCTACGCGACCGAGCGCCGCCGCACCATCAGCGATACGATCGACATGAAAAGCCGCAAGGTGTTTCCGCTGACCCATATCGGCTTCGTCAACGTCAAGGCCGAAAAAGCCAAATGCGCGGTGCTGACCGCGGAGCGCGTATAGCAGACACGCAGCGCGATCAGCCGCGCTGCACGACTTTCAACCCGCCCATATAGGGTTGCAGCACATCCGGCACAGCGATCGAGCCGTCTTCCTGCTGGTAGTTTTCCATCACCGCGATCAGCGCGCGGCCGACCGCCGTGCCCGAGCCATTCAGCGTATGCACGAAGCGCGGCTTGCCATCGGCGGCGCGGTAGCGCGCCTCCATACGGCGGGCCTGGAAATCGCCACACACCGAACAGGATGAGATCTCACGATAGGCGCCGCCCTCGCCCTGGCCCGGCATCCAGACTTCGATGTCGTAAGTCTTCTGCGAGGCAAAGCCCATGTCGCCGGTGCACAGCGTCATGACGCGGTAATGCAGATCCAGCTTGCGAAGCACTTCCTCGGCGCAGGCCAGCATGCGCTCATGCTCCTCGTGCGACTTGTCCGGCGTGGTGATGGATACCAGTTCGACCTTGGTGAACTGGTGCTGGCGGATCATGCCGCGGGTGTCGCGACCGGCCGCTCCCGCCTCGGCGCGAAAACACGGCGTCAGCGCCGCCATGCGCAGCGGCAACTGCTTTTCATCGAGGATGGATTCCCGGACCAGATTGGTCAACGGCACTTCGGCGGTGGGGATCAGGCCGAGACGGCCGCCCTCGCCCATCACCCAGAACTGATCGTCCTCGAATTTCGGCAGTTGCGTGGTGCCGAACATCGCCTCGTCCTTGACCAGCAAGGGCGGATTGATCTCGTCATAGCCATGCTCGTTGGTGTGCAGATCGAGCATGAACTGGCCGATCGCCCGCTCCAGCCGCGCCAACCCTTTCTTGAGTACCACGAAGCGTGCGCCCGACAATTTGGCTGCCGCTTCGAAGTCCATGAAACCCATGGCCTCGCCGAGATCGTAATGCGGTTTGGGCGAAAAAGTGTAGCTGCGTTTGGCGCCAAACTGGTGATGCGGAACATTGCCGTGCTCGTCGGCGCCATCCGGCACCTCGGCCAGCGGCAGGTTCGGAATTCCGGCCAGCGCGGTCTTGAGCTGCTCCTCGGCGGCCTTCACCGCGGCTTCCATCTCCGGCATCGTCGTCTTGAGTTCGGTGACCTCGGCCATCAACGCATTGGCGCGGGCGTCATCCTTGTTCTTCTTGGCCTCGCCGATTTCCTTCGACGCCGCGTTGCGGCGCGCCTGCGCCAGTTCGGAGGCGAGGATCGACGTCCGCCGGGTCTCGTCGATCGCGATCAGCGACGCCGCCACCGACGCCAGCCCGCGCCGCTTCAGCGCGGCGTCAAAAGCCTCGGGATTGTCGCGGATCGCTTTGATATCGTGCATGGCGGGGGTCCTTGGCAAACGCGGCCTTGAGTACCCCGAATGACGCCGATTTGGAATGGGGAATGCCGTCATCCTTCGTGGCGTCGCAACAGCTACGGTGCCTCAACGCCAGAAGCTCCGTCCCTACTCCGCCGGCGTCACATCGGTACCGGTTGCCGCGGCCTTCGCCGCGGCGGCCCGGGCGGCTTTGCCTTCGACGATCCGCACCGCGATGATCGAGCCTTCGTAGAGAATCAGCAGCGGGATCGCGAGCGAGGCCTGGCTGATGACGTCGGGCGGCGTCAGCACCGCAGCGATGACGAAAGCGACGACGATGAAGTAGCGGCGCTTCTCCTTGAGCTGCTGCGAGGTCAAGACTCCGATCCGGCCAAGCAATGTCAGGATCACCGGCAACTGGAACGCGATGCCGAAGGCAAAGATCAGCGACATCATCAGCGACAGATATTCGCCGACCTTGGGCAGCAACTGGATCTGCGCGGTTTCGGCGGAGCCGGCCTGCTGCATGCCCAGCGAAAAGCGGATCAGCATCGGCAGTACCAGGAAATACACCAGCAGCGAGCCAAGCGCGAAGAAGAACGGCGTGGCGATCAGATAGGGCAGAAACGCGCCGCGCTCGTGCTTGTAGAGCCCGGGCGCCACGAACATGTAGATCTGCGCCGCGATGATCGGGAACGAGATGAAGCCAGCGCCGAACATCGCCAGCTTGAGCTGAGTCAGGAAATACTCCAGCAGCGCGGTATAGATGAATTTGGAATTCTCGGGGCCGGCGACCCAGACGAACGGCCACACCAGCACGTTGTAGATCTGCTTGGCGAAGAAGAAGCAGAAGATGAAGGCAATGGCGAACGCCAGGATCGCCTTGATCAGCCGCGAACGCAGCTCGATCAGGTGGTCCATCAGGGGCGCCTTGGAGGCATCGATGTCTTCGGCGCTCATGACGCTTTGGCGTCCTTGAGAATCTCGGGATTGGCAACGTCGTCGTTGACGACATCATGGGCCGGCGGCACTTCCGTCGTGGCCGGCTGGAATTCCTGGGTTATCGCCAACGGCTCCATTGCCGCGGCGTGCGCCTCCGCCTCGACAAAGGTCTCCGGAGTCGGCGGCTCCGGCGTGGTCGGCGTCGTCACGGGGGTGTCCACATTGTCGATCTTGTCGATGGTCATGGCGTCGCCAACGTCCTTGGTCAGCGAGGTCATGATGTTATTGGTGCTGAATCCGGAAGCCGCATCCTTGACGTCGTCGAAGGCTTTCTTGACGTCGGCCATTTCGGCTTCGCGCATCGCTTCGTTGAACTGGCCCTGGAACTCCGAGGCCATTTTTCGCGCCTTGCCCATCCACTGCCCGACCATGCGCAGTACGGCGGGCAGTTCCTTCGGGCCGATGGCAACCAGCGCGACCACCGCGATGACGACCAGTTCACTCCACCCGATATCGAACATGAAAAAATCCGCTCACGCGAGACTGGACTGCCCCACGTCTCCTTCAATGGCGTCGCCACACATTCGCCGCAAGAAAAATCTCACGAATTCAGACGGAAACGACCGTTGCCTCGAAAATGCCGCAAGAGTTGCGAAACCCTGCGGGCGGCTCAAACGACCTTGCTGCCGGCATCGCTGCGCGCGGCGGCAGCCGGGGCGGTTGCAACCGGCGGCTGGTCGATGGTGCGCACCGGCTCGACCGGCTTGTCGGCGACCGGCTTGTCGTCATCCGCCATGCCCTTCTTGAAGGCCTTGATGCCCTGCGCGACGTCGCCCATCAGGTCGGAGATCTTGCCGCGCCCGAACAACAGCAGGACCACTCCGATCACGACGATCCAATGCCAAATGCTGAGTGAACCCATCCTGATAACCTCCAAACACGCGGCCCGTCGCCGGCCCGTCAATCTGACCGGAACGTAGGCCGCGGGGGTGTCAAAAACAAGGACCTAAGCCCTCGCGGAATCGCGGATAACGCGGCGCATTGCCGCGAGCGTTAATTCCGCGTCGTCAGCTTTTGCTGTCGTCATCCAGCTCGTCGGAGCCGGCCTCGCCCACCCTGGGCGCCAGATCAACGGTCTCGGTTTCCTCGAATTCGGCAACGTCAAACACGTTGGCCTCAAGGTCGGTGGTTTCCGGCGCGTCGGCTTCGAGGCCAGGCTCCAGGGCTTCGGTGTCATCCTCGACCAGTTCGAGCTCAGCCGCGTCGGATTCAGCGACCAGGGCTTCGACCTCGTCCGCCGCCACTACTTCCTCGGCCGCCTCGGGATCGACGAGCTGCCGTTCGGCGACATCCAATTCGACGGCATCGATCGCCGCGGCCTGAAGGTCCGGAAATTCCGGATCGGGAGCCGACAGCGAGAGTTGCAGATCTTCGCTTTCGAGCGGCTCTTCATCCTCGCGCAACGTCGGATCGTCCGACGGGTTGGGCACGCTGAAGCCGGCGGGCAGCCGGGAATCCAGCAGGCCGGTGCCTTTCAGCTCCTCCAGACCCGGCAGGTCGCCGAGCGCCTCGAGGCTGAATTGCGAGAGAAACGCGTCAGTAGTGCCGAAGGTCAGCGGCCGGCCCGGCGTCTTGCGACGGCCGCGCGGCCGGATCCAGCCGGTCTCCAGCAACACGTCGAGCGTGCCCTTGGAGGTCACGACGCCGCGGATGTCTTCGATCTCGGCGCGGGTAACGGGCTGATGATAGGCGACGATCGCCAGCATCTCGATCGCCGCGCGCGACAATTTTCGCGTCTCGGTGATCTCGCGGGTCATCAGCCACGACAGGTCGCCCGCGGTGCGAAACGTCCACTTGCTGGCAACGCGCACCAGATTGACGCCACGCATCGCGTAATCGGCCTGCAGCTGCGCCAGCGCCGCCTTGATGTCGGTCCCGTCGGGCATGCGCTTGGCCAGCGCCGACTGCTCGAGCGGCTCGGTGGAGGCGAACAGCAACGCTTCGAGCAGACGCAATTCCTCGGGACGCGCGACGATTTGGGTCTCCGGCTGCGCGATCTGATCCTCGGCATCGTCGATCATGATTTTCTCGGCGAGGTTTGCCATGTCGGGATCTCCTTCTTCCACTTACTCGACCGGAACTTCCGGCTCCGCGAGCACGGCCGACGCGGAACGCGGCGGGGGCTTGCGAAAGTACAAAGGTGCAAACGCTTCTTTTTGGCTGATATCGATGGTGCCTTCGCGCACCATTTCCAGCGCCGCCGCGAAGCTCGACGCCATCACGGTGGCGCGCTGCGCGGGATCGACGATGTAGGCCAGCAGATATTCGTCGAGCCGGCTCCAGTCCTCGGCCATGCCGACCAGACGCTCCAGCGAGGCCCGGGCTTCGCTGAGCGACCACACCGTCCGACGGGCGAGATGGACCCGTGTCAACACCCGGGACTGACGCTGCGTGGCATAGGCCGACAGCAGATCGTACAGCGTGGCGGTGAAGCGCGGGTGCTTGACCTCGGCGATCGCCTCCGGCATGCCGCGCGCAAACACGTCGCGCTGCAATTGCGGCCGCGTCATCAGCCGGTTCGAGGCCTCGCGAATGGCTTCAAGGCGGCGCAGCCGGTTGGCCAGCGCGGTTGCCATGTCCTCGGCGCTGGGACCGTCAGGCGTCGCTGGCTCCGGCAGCAGCAGACGTGATTTCAGGAAAGCCAGCCAGGCCGCCATCACCAGATAGTCGGCGGCGAGTTCAAGCCGGATTTTTCGCGCGGCTTCGATGAACAGCAGATACTGGTCCGCCAGTGCCAGGATCGAGATCTTGTGCAGATCGACCTTCTGCTGCCGCGCCAGCGCCAGCAACAGGTCGAGCGGCCCTTCATAGCCCTCGACATCGACGACCAGCGAAGGCTCGTCGTCGGCGATGATTTCGGTCGGCAGCCCGGTCTCGAATGACAGAATTTCCGCGCTCATGCGCCCGCTCCTGCCCGGCCAATCAAGGCCTCGAGTTCCGCCCGGCCCGCCGCGCGGTCGAACGGCAACGGCTGAAGACGGGTGGCCAGCGCCGCTCGGATCCGCCGCAGCGCGAGGCCTGCGAGGAGTGGCGTCTCGGCAGCCACGGCGCGCATTTCATCGAGCTTGCCATTGCAATGCAGAACGATGTCGCAACCGGCCGCGACGATCGCCCGGGTCCGCTCGGCGATCGTTCCTGCCAGCGCATTCATCGAGACGTCATCACTCATCAACACACCCTGGAAACCGATACTGCCGCGAATCACCTGTTCGATGATTGTCGCAGAAGTGGTCGCCGGTTGGACGGCATCAAGGGCGCTAAACACAACATGTGCGGTCATCGCCATCGGTAAATCGGCCAGCGGCCGGAAGGCGGCGAAGTCGATGGCTTCCAGCTCGGCAGCGGAGGTATCCACGACCGGCAATTTGAAATGGGTATCGGCGGTGGCGCGGCCGTGGCCGGGGATATGCTTGAGTACCGGCAGGATGCCGCCCTGCTCCAGGCCCTGGGTGACGGCGCGGGCGATCGCCGCGACCTTGCCGGGTTCGGTGCCATAGGCGCGATTGCCGATCACGGCATCGGCGCCCTGCACCGGCACATCGGCCAGCGGCAGGCAATCGACGGTGATGCCGAGATCGACCAGATCGGCGGCGATCAGCCGGCTGCTCAGCCACGCGGCCTTCAGGCCCAGTTCGGGATCGATGTCATAGAGCACGCCAAAAATCGCGCCGGGGGGATAGACGGGCCAATGCGGCGGCGCGAGCCTTTGTACCCGCCCGCCCTCCTGGTCGATCAGCACCGGAGCGTCGAGGTCACCGGTGGCTCCGCGTAATTCCTCAACCAACCCGGCAACTTGTGCCGGATTATCGATGTTGCGCTTGAACAGGATAAAACCCCATGGCCGCTCGGCGCGCAGAAACGCGCGCTCCTCAGCGGTCAATTCCAGTCCGGCGACGCCGGTGATGAAGGCTCGTGTGCTCATGGGGCCGATTAGCCCCCATCAACGGCCAGGGTCAAGGAAACGGCCGTTAATTCCTTGGGACGACGCACTGCCCACCAGCAGTTTTTAACGTGCCGCAGAATTGCGTGGCTTCTTCCGCGGACGCGAATGGCCCGACCATGGCGCGATAATAGGTGCCCTTCTCGCCGAGATCGGCGCGCCGGATCACCGGGCTGCGCGATCCCAGCACCGCCGGGAACTTGCCCTGCAGCGACCGGAACGAGGCCTGGGCCTCGCCTTCGCTGCGCTGCGACGACAATTGCACCAGATAACCGCCGCCGCCAGCAGCGGCCGGAGCAACCTGCTGCGGCGCATTGTTGGCGACCCGGGCCGGCGCCGGGGCCGCCGGAGCCGCCTGTGGCGATAGCGACATCGGGGCATTGGCGGAGGCATTGGCATTCGCGGGGGCAGCCGACCGGGCGGGCGCCGGCGCCACGGGCGCGGTGATGCGGGCGGGCGCCTGACGCGAGGCCGGCGTGGCACTGGCGCCATCGGCCTGGTCGCCCTTCACCGAGAATGTGCGGATCCGGCGCGGCTCGTCACCCTGCACGGCGCCATTGCCGACCATCGGTCGGGCGCTCGGCGCGACGCTGGCAGCAGAAGGCGGCATGGCGTTCTGGTTCAGCGGCGGAAACACGACGCGGGGTCCCGCTTTGGTGTTGTCCTGCACGTCGACCGGCTGTTCTTCGCGCGACACCAGCTTCTCGGGGGCCGGACCGCCAAGGCGATCCTGGATCAGTTTGCCGCTGGCATCGGCCGATGATGGCGGCACCACCTTGTTCGGGCCGGCATCGGCCCGGATCACCGGTGGCTCGCCGCTGCGCGGCGCACCGATAAAGGTACGATAGGCGAAAGCCGCGCCGGTGCCGACCACGGCCAGCGCCAGAACCACGGCGACGGTGACCATGCCGCCGCGGCGCTTCGGGGCCTCCTCGGGCTCGTCATAGCTGTCCGGAAAGGCGTAGGGGTCGTCCTGATAGGGAGCGTCGAGCTGCGGCTCGCGGCTGTCGGCATGGCCATACAGCGCATCGTCATAACGCCCGGGATCAGCCGCCTGCTCGCGCGGGTATCCAGACGCGGCAAAGCTCGGTTCCTGATGATATTCCGGCTCCGGCTCGGGATAGGGGGCGGCATAACGCGGTTGCGATTTCAAATTCTCTAATTCCTGCTGCTGGGCATCATGGGCGGCGACGCGCTGCATCCATGTCGGCGGACCGGGCGGCGGCACCTCGGCTTCGTAGTCGGCGGGATCTTCCTGCAGGACAGGTTCCTGGCGACGCGGCGGCTGGCCATCGCGGCCATAGCCCGCGAACGGATCGGTCTGCCCGATCAGCCGCGCCAATTCAGCCAGCGGGTCACCCTCGGTCCGGGGTTTCGCACGGTCGGTACCGCGATTGTAATCGCCATCCGCGGGAAAGGGTCGCTCCTGATATCGATCAGCCATGGTGATGTCGCGTCCCCTTCGGGAAAGCCGCCTGCCCGCTTTTCAGCGAAACAGCCGCTATCATTGAGTGCGCCTTGGATCCCCCACCCGACGGCCGCCCCTGCCTACCGCATCTCGTCTGGTGCGGAGACGCCGAGGACGGCAAGACCCGATGCCAGAACCGAGACAACGCCCTGGACCAGTGCCAGTCGCGCCTTGGTAATTACTGCATCATTAGTGATAATGAAGCGTAAATGAGGCATATCCCGCCCGCGGGTCCATAACGCATGGAACGCGCTGGCCAGATCGTACAGATAAAACGCGATCCGGTGCGGCTCGTGGGCCGCCGCCGCCGCCTCGATCATCCGCGGGTACAACGCCAATTGCCGCATCAGGCCCAACTCCGCCGCGTCGTCGAGCCGCTCCACCGCCGCGTCCCGCAGATACGCCACCCGCGCCGGTTCGGCTTCCGGCAGGTCGGTCAACATCTCCCTGGCGTTGCGGAAGATCGAATGGCCTCGGGCGTGGCCGTACTGAACGTAGAATACCGGATTGTCCTTGGACTGTTCCTTGACCTTGGCGAGGTCGAAATCCAGCACCGCGTCATTCTTGCGGAACAGCATCATGAAGCGCACCGCGTCGGGGCCGACCTCGTCGACGACTTCGCGCAAGGTGACGAAGTCACCGGAGCGCTTCGACATCTTGACCTGCTCACCGTCGCGCAACAGCTTGACCAGCTGCACGATCTTGACATCGAGCAGGCCCTGCCCGGCGGTGACCGCCTTGATCGCCGCCTGCACGCGCTTGATATAGCCGCCGTGATCGGAGCCCCAGACGTCGACCATGTTATGGAAGCCGCGGTCGAACTTGGTCTTGTGATAAGCGATGTCGGAGGCGAAGTAAGTGTAGCCGCCATCCGATTTCAGAAGCGGGCGGTCGACGTCGTCGCCATAGGCAGTGGCGCGGAACAGGGTCTGCTCGCGGTCTTCATAATCGTCGACCGGCTTGCCCTTCGGCGGCGGCAATCGGCCCAGATAGACGTCGCCCTTGGCGCGCAAAAATTCGATGGTCGCGGCGACCCTGTCGGTGTCGCCGGCGATCAAGGAACGCTCCGAGAAGAACACGTCATGCTGGATGTTGAGCGCGGCGAGATCGGTGCGGATCATCTCCATCATGCCGGCGATCGCCTTCGGACGCACGACCAGCAGCCATTCGGCTTCGGGCAGCTTCAGCAAAGCGTCGCCAAACTCGGCCGCCAGCGCCTGCCCGACCGGCACCAGATAATCGCCGGGATACAGCCCTTCCGGGATCGCACCAATGTCTTCGCCCAGCGCCTCACGGTAGCGAAGATGCGCCGAACGCGCCAGCACGTCGACCTGCGCGCCGGCATCGTTGATGTAATATTCGCGCGCCACGTTGAAGCCGGCGGTCGAAAGCAGGCTGCACAGCGCATCGCCGAACACCGCGCCACGACAATGGCCGACATGCATCGGCCCGGTCGGGTTGGCCGAAACATATTCGACATTGACCTTTTCGCGCGCGCCGAGCGTGCTCTGGCCGTAGGCTGAACCGTCGCGCAGCACCGCGCGCAGCGCATCCGCCCAGGCCGCGGTCTTCAGCGTCAGATTGATGAAGCCGGGACCTGCGACCTCGACCGAGGCGATCAGATCGTCGTCGCGCAGTTTCGCGGCGATCGCTTCGGCGATATCCTTCGGCTTGGCTTTCGCTTCCTTCGCCAGCACCATCGCGGCATTGCTCGCCATGTCGCCATGCGAAGCATCCTTGGTCGGCTCCACCACCACGCGCGCAAGATCGAGACCCGCCGGCAACACGCCCTCGGCGACGAGCGCGTGGCAGACCGCGTGAACGCGCGCGAGCACATTGGCAAACAGATGCGGAGACGGAGCGGACATAAGAAGACCAGAACTTGCGCCGGATCATTCCGGCTGGGATGGCAAGGTGATGTAGCGGCTTAACCGGAAATCACCAACTTCCGGACCTCGACCCCGCGCGGGTCGAGAGCCGATTTCGTAGCTATGGAAGGCACTTACAGGCGTCGCCTAACGCAATTCCGGGGTCGAGTCAAAGAGCCGGATGTGCTCGGTGATGGCAAATCGATCGGTCATGCCGGCGATGAAATTGCCGATCCGGCGAGCCCGGTCGGTATCCGATTCCGGCTCCGCCTGCAGCCATTCCGGCGGCATGTCGGCCGGCACCCGCTGGTAGCGCGCGAACAGGTCGAACAACACGCTCTCCGCCTCGCCCATCACCCGCATCACCCGCTCATGGCGATACATCCGCAGCTTCAGGAACGCCTTGATGCCTTGCTCGGCCTTCTCCGCCTCGCGCGGAAATGCGATCAGCACGGCGCCATGGCGGCGCACGGCTTCCACCGAGTCCAGGCCGGCCGCGCCCAGCCGCTTTTCCGCCTCGGTGACCACCGCGCCGATCAGATAGGAAATCAGTTCGCGCACCAGCTCGGCGCCGCGCCGGACCTCGTCGAGATCGGGATAGCGCGCGGCGATATCGTCGATCATGTCCGCGGTGAGCGGCATTTCGCGCAGGTCGTTGACGGTGAACAGCCCGGCGCGCAGGCCGTCGTCGATGTCATGGGCATCATAGGCGATGTCGTCGGCGAGGGCTGCGACCTGCGCCTCCAGCGAGGCGAAGCTCGACAGTTCGAGACTATAGACGCGGTCATGATCGGTGATGCCGAATGGCAGTCCATGGCCGGCGTAGCGGCCGATCGCCTCGCCCTGGGCGTCGGTCAGCGGGCCATTGTGCTTGACGATGCCTTCCAGCGCTTCCCAGGTCAGATTGAGGCCGTCGAAATCGGGATAACGGTGTTCGAGCGAGGTCACCACGCGCAGCGTCTGGGCGTTATGGTCGAAGCCGCCATGGGCCTCCAGGCAAGCGTCCAGCGCCCGCTCCCCGGCATGGCCGAACGGCGGATGGCCAAGGTCATGGGCCAGCGCCAGCGTTTCGGTGAGATCCTCGTCGAGACCGAGCTGCCGCGCAATGGCGCGGGCGATCTGCGCCACTTCCAGCGTATGGGTGAGCCGGGTCCGGTAATGATCGCCCTCGTGGAACACGAACACCTGGGTCTTGTGCTTGAGACGGCGAAACGCCGTCGAATGGATCACCCGGTCGCAATCCCGGCGAAACGCGCTGCGGGTCGCACTTTCTGGCTCGGCGAACAGCCGGCCGCGACTGCGCCCGGGGTCGCAGGCATAAAGCGCCCGGGGAGCCGCCATTCCAACCGCCACGTTGATTTGTCCTTATCTGATTGATTCCGCTGTCCAGCGCACTTAACTATGGGTTGCGGGTTATTCAAATATTCTGCCAATTCCCGCGATCTTACCGGAGTCACGTCATGACAGCAGCCAGCGTCACCATCAGCGAGCGGGCCGCCCGCCGCATCGGCGAGATCCTCAAGACCGAGGGCGACGGCGCCATGTTGCGGATTTCGGTCGAAGGCGGCGGCTGCTCGGGCTTTTCCTACAAATTCGACGTTGATCGTGCCCGCGCCGACGACGACCTGGTGATTGCGCGCGAAAGCGCGGTGGTGCTGGTCGACTCGGCCTCGGTGCCGTTCCTCGCCGGCTCCGAAGTCGATTTCGTCGACGACCTGATCGGCGCGTCGTTCCGCGTCGTCAATCCGAACGCCACGGCGTCGTGCGGCTGCGGGACGAGCTTTTCGATCTGACCATGACGCTACGAGTGCAGCTCCCTTCGCAAGGGACCGCGATAGGTGCACACAACCTGGCGAACATAGCACAGACAGGCCGCGACGTCGTCGCGGTGATATGCGGATAGTTGGCGAGGATATCAGCCACGCTCCATCCGTCGGCCATCACTCCGATGATGAATTCAACCGACATTCGCGTTCCACGGATCGTCGGCTTTCCGCCAAGTATGGCTGGATTCCGCACGATACGACCTTGCACATCGGACATGATCCGTCTCCTTCGCAGGGAAACCGCCAACCCTACGTAGAATATTCCCGCCCATGGAATCCGGCAAGTTCGGCGGCCGTTTCGATATGCCTCGCGATCTCAGTCGACTTCTAAATCCATCGTGACCTCAACGCATGACGCCGGAAGCCTCGACCGAGGCCTCCGGCGATCCAGCCATCACGGCTCAGTCCGCACCGTCACAGCCAAGATGCTCCTGCGACGGCTACGCCGAGAACACGCCCGTGGTATCGACGATGGAGGTACACATGCTGCCGCCATAGGGCCCGCCGGTCGGCCCGATCTGGTACTCGCTCAGCCGGCTGATGCCGCCGGGGTTGCTGAGATTGGTGATCGTGGTCGGCCGGGCAAAGCTGGCCGCGTAGCCGGTGGAGATCTCGCCGGTGCCGGCCTCGTTCATCACCTGAGCATTGGCCGCCACCGAAGGGCTCCACGCGGTCGAACTGGTGGATCGCTCGATCAACCCCTGCCGTCCGTCGGCCATCCGCGACACCGCCATGTTCTTGACGGTCCAGGTGCCGTCGAGATTATAGGACACGTTGAAGGTCGTGTAGCCCGGCGTTGCGTCACAGGTCGCGGCGTTGATCGACGAGCTGGTGAAGTTCATCACCGTCCCCGGCGTGTAGGTTCCGGTCTGGACATAGAAGACAATCACCGGCTGGCAATCAAGATTGCTGGTCGGCTGCACGGTGACGAAGTTTGACAGCGTGATCTGCCCTGACAGCGACTGCACCGCCGAACCAGCATTATAGTTCGACAGGATCGGATTGAAGGTCGGCGTTATGATGCGGAACGAACCCGCCTGCGGCCCCAGCGTCGAGACCGGCGGCGACAGTCCGAGCGAAGGGGCCACCGTCATGGTGGTGGTGTTGTTGGTCTGGGTGCCGCCCGCCGCGGGCGTGAGGTTGATGGCCTGGATCGCCGCCAATTGCCCGGAGGGTTGGCCCACCACCGGTGGCGAGATCTGCTGCTGAACGCCGGCATAATACTGCAAAATCATCGAGAAAGTGAGCACCGCGCCGGACGTGGCGAAGGGTAGCAGCGTCTGCGTGTAGAGGCTGTTAGTGTAGACTTGGAGCCCGCCGGAATACTGCGCCGGCTGCTGGAAAAAGTAGAAGTTCTGAGTATACGGACTGTTGTTGGTCACGTTGATGGTGATCGTGGTTGCCATGTTGGATCTCCCGCCGGCGGCGCCGGCTCAAGTTGCCCCCGTTATTTACGCAATCGAGGGTAATGCAACTTTAACGAGTATATCCCGCACTAAATACACTTAATGGTTGCATTCACGACAAGGCACAGCCACTGTTCTTGCGCGGCCGGCAAGCCGGCTCAGACCGCCCTGTCATCGGGCAGGATCGAGTCGATCAGGGAGACCAGCAGCGCCTTGGATGGGTCGCTCAACGCCGCCTCGACGCGCCGCAAGCGGCGCAGCAGCCCGGTCTCCACAGCCGGTCGCGGTTCGGGTTTGGGCCTGGGAGCATCGATCGTGCCGGCGCCATTCAGGAACCAGTCCAGCGAGATATCGAGCGCCCGGCACAGCTGCACGGCGCTGTTGACCGACATCGGCCCATTGTTCTTCCAGCGCGTGATCGTGCTCTCATTGACCCCCAGCGCGAAGGCCAAGGCGTGCTGTTTCGTCATGCCACGCAACCGCATCGCCTCGACCATTCTCTCCCCCCGATCCGGCATGACAAGCAACTCCAGCAACGCACGACCAAGACGCGAATTTTCCTTGCCGCATACGACAGCAATCCAGCCTGGAGTTCGAGCCCGGCGCATTTCCGCCTCGCG
Organism: Tardiphaga sp.; assembly: GCF_025356345.1. Lineage (GTDB taxonomy): Bacteria > Pseudomonadota > Alphaproteobacteria > Rhizobiales > Xanthobacteraceae > Tardiphaga. The sequence continues at coordinate 10,996 of NZ_JANXTC010000430.1, read as the reverse complement.
GCGCCCGGCAACGCCTGACCAGCAGAGCCGCGGGCACGCCGGCGCTCCTGAATCCGGCGTCTCGGTCAGCTCCGCCCGCGGCCGGAGGTGCCGAGGAAATCCTGTTTGCGAGATAATCCTTTTTGTCTTGATCGTCCGTCTCAAGGACATGCCGCTTGGCTTGATCACCACCGGGCTTTTCGTTACGCGAGCCACTCGCCCGCACCTGTTCTCGTCCCGAAGCGGCGCAAGGACACCCAAGCGCGACAAGCGATCCGGGACATCGGTTTCCGCACGCTCAGGACATTGAATGACTTTGGCAATCGACGGCTTGCGGCAGCGCCGAACGCGACCGCTCGGGGCGGTCCGGGTCGGGCTGGCCACATCGCTGGTTCTCGCCGCCGGTTTCGGCGCGATGGTCGCCATGATGTTCTCGGTCCAGGACGAGATGGCCGCGCATGACCGCGATACGCAGATGGTCGCGGTCAGCCAGGCCATCACCGCGGCGCTCGACCAGGCCGGCCGCTTCGCGCTGGCGCAGGCCGAGATCGCCGCCCGCCAGCCGGCGGTCGGCCATGCGCTGGCCACCGGCAACCGCGCCGAGCTGATGCGGCTTACGGCCGGGACCTATGGCTATCTTCGGAGCCAGGCCGTCCCGATCTTCGGATTCCACAGCGCCGACATGAAATATCTGCTTCGTCTGCATCTGCCGGAGAATTTCGGCGACGACCTGACCAAGATCCGCCCGATGGTGCTTGCCGCGAACCGCGGCCGCCGTTCGCAGGTCGGGCTGGAGATCGGCGTCGCCGGCACCTTCGTGCGCGGCATTGCCGTCGTCCAGGACGGCGACCAGTTCGCCGGTAGCGTCGAGGCCGGGCTCAACCTCGAGCCCATTCTGGAGCAGGTCAAGGCGGTGACCAATGCCGACATCGCCATCGTGCTCAGCCAGTCGCTGGCTGAGCCGCCGCCGCGCGGCCCGAACGACAAGGTACCCGGCAAGGTGTTCGGCGATCTGATCCTGTTTGCGTCCACCGACGAGCCCGTCTTTGATGCCCTGCTACGCGACGGCGCCGCGCCGCAGACCCGCAGCCGCGAGGTTACCGAACACAGCTTCCACGGCGTCAGCCACGGCGTTCTGGCGCAGCCGCTGATCGATTTCAGCGGCCGAATGATCGGCACGATCGTCGCGGTGAAAAGCTTTGCCTATCAAAATCAGCAGAAGCACCGGACCCGTACCGAACTGATCGCGGCCGCGCTGGTGGCGTCCATCCTGGCCTTCGTCACGTTCTCGATCCTGGCGCGGCTGATCCTGGCACCTCATGGGACGCGGGCATGAGATGGCTTCCGATGCTGCTGCTCGCCGCATGCGCGTGCCTTGCGGCACCCCTGCATGCCGCCGAAAAGGACGAATTGCCGACCGGCGTCGAACTGCCGGTGAAGGTGCGGGTCGGCCTCACCGTGCTCAATATCACCGAGATCAAGGAAGTCGCCGGACGCGCCCGGCTCTATATCGAGGTCACGCAGCGCTGGACCGATCCGCGGCGGCGTTTCGATGCCGCCCAGGCCGGCTCGGCGCGGATTGACCGCGTCGGCGGCGACGCCGAACGGTTCGTCGGTTCGATCTGGACGCCAGGACTGGTGGTCGACAACCAGATCAGCCCGCCGCAGGCCCGGACCATCGCGGTGTCGGCGTTCGCCGATGGCGGCATCGTGACCGTCGAACGCTATGAGGCGGATTTCCGGATCGCGATGGACATGTCCGCGTTTCCGTTCGACCGCCAGGACATCACGCTGTCATTCTCACTGCCGCGCTACGCCCGGCAGGAGGCTATCCTGGTCAGCACCGAGACGGACCGGCTGTTCTCGCGGGTGGAGAGCAGACTGTCGGTGATCGACTGGCGACCATTGGCGCTGAGCTTCGTCTATGACGAATCCACCGGCTGGAACGCGCGCAGCTATTCACGGCTCCATGCCACCGTGGCGATCGAGCGGCTGTCGGGTCGCTTCATCCTGCGGCTCTTCATTCCGATCTGCGCGGTGCTGGCGGTGTCGATCTTCCTGCTCTGGATGCCCGGCGTGCACCCGAAGGAAAAGGGCAGCCTGGTGTTTTCCGCGCTGCTGGCGCTGGCCGCGATCAGCTTCACCTTCGAGGCCAGCTTCCCGGGATCGATCTCGCTGAATACGCCGATCGCGATGATCATTTCGCTCGGCTATTTCTACCTCATCATCGTGCTGCTGATCGACGGCGTGGTGGCCGGCCCGCATGACAATCGCGACTCGCGGTTTCACCCGCTGGCGGTTGAAATTCGCCGGCACGCCCGCTGGGTGCTGCCGTCGATCATGGCGATCGTCTGCGCCGCGTCGGTGATCCGGGCGATGCCGGCCTGACCAGCACCGCGCCCTCCGGGCTGTGCATCCCCGGCAGGCGCGGCCAGCTCCGCGGCGCTATTCCGCGGCCACGACGCGCGGACGCTCGTCGTCATAGTCCTCGTTCTGCGGCTCGAGGCGGCGCTTCAGCTTGCGGTCGATGCGGTCGAGATAGATGTAGATCACCGGGGTGATGAACAGCGTCAGGATCTGCGACACGCAGAGGCCGCCGACCACCGCGACGCCGAGCGGCTGGCGCAGCTCGGCCCCGGCCCCCGCCCCCAGCGCGATCGGCAGCGTACCGAAGATCGCGGCGAAGGTGGTCATCATGATCGGCCGGAAGCGCAGCAGCGCGGCCTCGCGGATCGCATGTTCGGCGGACAGCCCGACCCGGCGTCGCTCGAGCGCGAAGTCGACCATCATGATGGCGTTCTTCTTGACGATGCCGACCAGCATGACGATGCCGATCATCGCGATCACCGACAGCTCCATGTTGAACAGCATCAGGGTCAGGATGGCGCCGATACCCGCCGACGGCAGACCGGAAATGATCGTGATCGGATGGATGAAGCTCTCGTAGAGAATGCCGAGAATGACGAAGGCGGCGAACACAGCGGCGAGGATCAGCACGCCCTGCCCGCGCAACGAATCCTGGAACACCTGCGCGGTGCCGGAGAAGCCGGTACCGATGGTGATCGGCAGGTTGGAGGCGCCCTCGATCGCGGTGATCTGGTCGACGGCATAGCCCAGCGAATAGCCCGGCTGCAGGTTGAAGGAGATCGTCACCGCCGGCTGCTGGCCCTGATGGTTGATCTGCAGCGGCCCGACCGACGGCACCAGCCGCGCCACCGCGCTGAGCGGGATGGTCTGGTTGTTGGCGGTCTTCATGTAGAGTTTCGAGATGTCCGACGGATCGATCCGGAACTGCGGCTGCGCCTCGAGGATGATCTGGTAGTCGTTGGTCGGCATGTAGATGGTGCCGACCTGGCGCGAGCCGAACGCGTTGTAGAGCTGGTTGCGGACCTGATCGACGGTGATGCCATAGACCGCGGCCTTCTCGCGGTCGATGTCCACGGTCATCTGCGGATTCTTGATGTAGAGGTCGGTCGTGACATCGAGCAGGCCCGGCACCTGCGAGATCTTCTCGCGCATCTCCGGTGCCACGCGGTACAGCGTCTCGGTGTCGCTGCTCTGCAGCGAATACTGATACTGGCTCTTCGACGGCCGGCCGCCGACATTGAGGTTCTGGATGCTCTGGAAGAACGCCTGCAGGCCGGGCACCGCGGTGGCCTTCTGCCGCAATCGCGCGATCACCACCGGCGCCTTGTCGCGCTCCTGCTGCGGCTTCAGCGCGATGAACATGCGGCCGTAATTGGCGGTCGGGTTGGGGCCGCCGGAGCCGATCGTCGAATTGATGTAATCGACCGCCGGATCGGCGCGCAGCACCTCGCTAAGCGCCTGCTGCCGCACCTTCATCGCCTCGAACGAGGTGTCGGTGGCGGCCTCGGTGACGCCGGTCAGGAAGCCGGTATCCTCCTGCGGAAAGAAGCCCTTCGGCACCAGCATATAGAGATAGACGGTGCCGCCCAGCGTCGCGATCGTCACGACCAGCATCAGCGCCTTGTGCGCCAGCACATGGTCGAGCGCCCATTCATAGCCGCGCAGCCAGCCGGCGAACATGCGCTCGAACAGCCGCAGGACGATGTTTTCCTTTTTGTGCGGATCATGCGCCTTCAGCACGCGGGCGCACAGCATCGGCGTCAGCGTCAGCGACACGAAGCCGGACACCACGATGGCCACCGCGATGGTGATGGCGAATTCACGGAACACGCGGCCGACGATGCCGCCCATCAGCAGCACCGGGATGAACACCGCGATCAGCGAGAAGGTGATCGAGATGATTGTGAAGCCGATCTCGCGGGCGCCCTTCAGCGCCGCGTCGAACGGCTTCATGCCGTGCTCGATGTGGCGAACGATGTTCTCCAGCATCACGATGGCGTCGTCGACCACGAAGCCGACCGACAGCGTCAGCGCCAGCAGCGTCATGTTGTTGATGGAGAAGTCCATCATGTACATCACGGCGCAGGTGCCGAACAGCGAGATCGGCACCGCCAGCGCGGGAATGAAGGTGGCGGAGGCGGAGCGCAGGAACAGGAAGATCACGATGATCACCAGCCCGACCGCGATCAGCAGCGTCTCCTCGACGTCGGCCACCGCCTGGCGGATCGAGATCGAGCGATCCATCATCACATTGACCTTGATCGATGGCGGGATCTGCGCGCGCAGCGCCGGCAGCTTGGCCAGCACGCCGTCGACCACCGCCACCGTATTGGCATCAGGCTGCTTCTGGATCGCCAGCACGATGGCGCGCTCGCCATTCAGCCAGGTCGCGACCTTGTCGTTCTCGACGCTGTCATAGATCCTGGCGACTTCGTCGAGCTTGACCGGTGAACCATTGCGCCAGGCCACCACCACCTGGCGATAGTCCGCGGCCTTGTCCATCTGCCCGGAGGCCTGCAGCGAAATGTCCTGCTTCGGCCCGTTCAGTGTGCCGACCGGCGTCGACGAATTGGCGCGCGACACCGCCGCGCGAATATCCTCCAGCGACAGGCCGCGCGCCGCGGCGGCTTCCGGATCGGCCTGCACGCGGATCGCGAATTTCTGGGTGCCGAAGATCGAGACCTGGGCGACGCCCGGGATCTGCGACAGCGACTGGCCGATCGTGATGTCGCCGAATTCATTGACCGTCGACAGCGGCAGCGTCGGCGAGGTCAGCGAGATGAACAGCACCGGAAAGTCGCCGGGATTGACCTTGCGAAAACTCGGCGGGATCGTCATCTCGATCGGCAGCCGGCGTTGCGCGATGGTCAGCGCGGTCTGCACATCCAGCGCCGCCGCGTCGATGTTGCGGTTCAGTTCGAACTGGATGGTGATGGCGGTGGAGCCCTGCGACGAGCTCGAGGTCATCGAGGAGACGCCGGCGATGGTCGACATCTGGCGCTCGATGATGCCGGCCACCGAGGCCGCCATGGTATCGGCGCTGGCGCCCGGCAGCGAGGCCGTCACCGCGATGGTTGGAAAGTCCACTTTCGGCAGCGCCGACACCGGCAGCAGCCGAAACCCGAAAATTCCGAAGGCGATGATCGAGGCGGTGATGAGGGTGGTCATCACCGGGCGGCGGATGCAGAGCTCGGAGAGCGTCATGGCTCAGGCTCCCGCCTTGCGGGGCCGGGCTTCGACCCGCGTTCCCTCGGTCAGCAGCAACTGGCCATCGACGACGACGTCCTCGCTGCCGGCGAGGCCGGAGGTGATGACCGACAGGCCCTGGAAAGTACGCTCGATGGTGACCGGCTGCACGTGGGCAAGGCCGTTCTTGACGGTGAACACGTAGTTTCCGGTCTGGCTGCGCTGCACCGCGACGGTGGGCACCACCACGCCCTCTTCGGTCCGAACGATCAGCTTGGTCTGCACCAGAATGCCCGGCCACAGGGTTTCGCCGGGGTTGCTCATGATACCGCGCACCGTCACCATGCCGGTGGTGGAATCGACGGTGTTCTCCACCATCGCCACCTTGCCGCTCTCGGAACGGCCGCTGTTGGGAATGGTCGCAATCACCGAGGTCGATCCCGCCGCCATGGCCTCGCGCAGGTCGCCGAGCACGCGCTGCGGAATCGCGAACGAGACGTAGACCGGCGCCATCTGGTTGATGGTCGCCAGCGCCGTGGTATCCGCCGGGCGCACGAAATTGCCGACCTTCACATTGGCCTGGCTGATCCGGCCCGAAAACGGCGCGCGGATCAGGGTGTAGCTCTTCTGCACCTTGAGATTATCGAGCGCCGACTGGTCGGCCTGGATGGTGCCGACCAGAATGTCGGACGCGGTCTTGGCGTTGTCGACATTGACCTGGGTGGTGGCGCCCTTGCCGATCAGGTCGCTGAAACGCCGGACGTCGCGCTCGGCCCCGGCGAGCTGGGCGCGGTCCTTCATCAGCATGCCCTCGGCCTGCTCGATCTGGGCGTCGATCTGGCGCGAATCGAGGGTGAACAGCAGGTCGCCCTCCTGCACCTTGGCGCCGTCTTCAAAATGCACCGAAACGATGGTGGTCTCGACCCGGGATTTCAGCGCGACGCTGGAGATCGGCGTCACCGTGCCGATTGAATCGACGTCGAACGGGACCGGTTTGCGTTCCGCCTTGGCCAGCTCGACGGACACGACCCGCGCCCGCGGCGCGGCCTGAGCGACAGGAGCAGCACCGTTCCAGGACGACCGCGTCAAATAGGCGGCGATGGCTGCGGCACCCAGCACGGCGATCAAGGCGATCGATGTTCGTTTCTTCATGATATCCCACGTCAGCTGGTCAAGATGATCGGGTCCACCCCCGTCTCCAGCCCCATGACAGCGACTTATGCGCTTTATGCTTAAAGCGTATCATGGCATTTCGGACGATGGTACGCCGCGTCGGCTTATTTTTGCCATCATTGTTAGCGGAATCTCAGGCAATGAGAATTTTGCTGGTTGCGCGGCACAAACGTTCAACCAGTGGCACTCGGTTAGCCTTGCTCGACGACGCTCACACCGAATTGTGCCCCACCCACCTAGAACCTTAAGTGCGGTTGCGAACTCCGGATTACTGCTGTCGCAGAAGTCCTCATTCCCAAGTTTCGTGGCCCTCACCGCTGACGCGATATTGCGGCGCAGGGCTCGCTGCGTACTTCGGTCCGCCGCCAGGCGCCCCTATGGTGCCCGGATAGTCCGGCGCGGTTGGGATGATGCGAGGTTGTCGGCAGCATCGCATTTCTCAGTTCACCTGTTTTCATTCGATGGCAGCCAGTCGGTCTGCGGCTATAAGGACATCGATGAACTGCGTTCGGAAGGAAATTTCATATGCGGATCGCCACATGGAACGTGAATTCCGTCCGGCAGCGGCTGGACCATCTGCTGACCTGGCTGCGTGACTGCGCGCCGGACATCGTCTGCCTGCAGGAAATCAAATGCGTCGACGAGGCGTTTCCGCGCGAGGCGATCGAGGCGCTCGGCTACAATGTCGTCACCCACGGCCAGAAGACGTTCAATGGCGTCGCGCTACTCTCGAAATATCCGATCGAGGAATCCAAGCTCGGGCTGGCCGGCGACGACGACGATCTGCATGCCCGCTTCATCGAGGGCGTGGTGTCGCTGAAATCCGGCGTGGTGCGGGTCGCCTGCCTGTATCTGCCGAATGGCAATCCGGTCGATACCGAGAAATACCCCTACAAGCTGAAATGGATGTCACGGCTGCGGGAATTCACCCGGTTGCGGCTGAAGACCGAGGAGCCGCTGATCCTGGCTGGCGACTTCAACGTCATCCCGGCCGCGGCCGACGTGCACAATCCCGCAGCCTGGGCCAATGACGCGCTGTTCAAGCCGGAGACCCGCGAAAGTTTCCAGGCGCTGCTCGGCCTTGGCATGACCGACGCGCTGCGCGCCGTCACCGACGAACCCGGGCAATATACGTTCTGGGATTACCAGGCCGGCGCCTGGCAGAAGAACTGGGGTATCCGCATCGACCACCTGCTGCTGTCGCCGCAGGCCAGCGACAAGCTCCTGGATGTCGGCATCGACAAATATGTCCGTGCCTGGGAGAAGCCGTCGGATCACGTGCCGGTGTGGATCGATCTGGATCTCGAAGCGGCGTGAATGGGTCGAGCCTGACACGACACGCCCGGCATTCCCCGGATGCGGCGCAACGCGTCGCGCTTTAGACGTGGTGCGCTGCTGATCCAGGGCCCCGGTAATACTTATGATTAAACCGGGATCCCGGCTCCGCGGAGCGGCATAAACATGCCGCACCGCGTTCGGGAAACAAACGCGAGAGTCGCGCGAACTGCTCAGTCGCGCTTGCCCTGCACCCAGATTTCCAACATCTGCAGCGCCATCGCGCGGTCGTCTTCGGACGCCTTGGAGATCGCCTTGTTATAGCTGTCCCGGATCCAGCTCTCTTCGGGCGAGGCATTGTCGCGCGCCAGTGTCAGCCACATCAGGCCGCGGGCCATCTGCTTCGGCAATTGCTCGCCGTTGAACAACATCTGGCCGAGCACGGCCTGGGCCTGGTGCTGGCCCTTCTGGGCGGCGAGGCCAAGCCAGCGCGCGCCATATTTGGCATCGCGCGGCGCGCCGATGCCCTTCAGGTACAGACGCGCCAGATCATATTGCGCGTCGGCATTGCCGAAATACGACGCGGCATAGGAAAACATCTCGCGGGCGCGCTCGGTATCGACCTTGACCTTCGAATTCGGGATGCCGTCGAGGTAATAGCGTCCCAGCGCCACGAAGGCGTTGGCGACGATCACCGCCTGCGGCGCGGACGGGCTGTCCTCGGCATGGGCATTGGCGATGCGGCTGAAATATTCGAACGCCCGCAGATCGTCCTGCGCGACGCCGTTGCCGTCGGCATACATCCGGCCGAGCTTCCACTGCGCGATCGGATGCCCGCCCTCGGCGGCATATTGCAACGCGGTCAGCGAAGAATCGGGCTTGGCGGCCGCCTTCTTCATCGAGGCCGTCGTACCGGGCATCGCCGATACCACCGGCAGCGCGGCATCCGGGTTGACAGGCGCGCCATCGAAGGCGCGCGCCGGCACCACCACGGACGCGGCACTCACGGCAAACGCGACAAATATGATCCGCTCAAATATCCGCATAACACAGCTTCTCGTGCGCCCCGCCGGCACGGATACCGGCGCCATGGCTCGCCGTTCCAACCTGCCGGGCATACTTCCAAAACACTCTCGACATGGGGTATGTCGCGCGCGGCTGGCCTTTGGTCCGGCGCGCGGTCCGCTTTTCGTCAATCAAATATACGTCACCCGTGCCGCCGGTGATTGGCGCATCGGCCCATCGATGGGCAACGTGATCGATGATCTGTTTCACGTTCAAATTCCGGGGGACCACGGGACCCGTCCGGGTGAAACACTCACCCCGCTGGTTGCCATGGTCGGATGATGTATTCATCCGCAACACTAAGCCACCCGTTTTGGACATGTCTTTGGCGACATCGCGGCCAGTCGGTTTCGAATCCGGGACATGGGGTGTCTTTTTGAAGATTTCGAAGACCATCGACCGGATAGATCGCGTCTCGGCTCCGCGCGCGGCCGCCCGCCACCGCCGCGGCGCCAGTCCCGTCACATGACGGCTGAGCAGGCGCGGTATCAGACTGGCGTTCGGCGTCGTGGCGTCCATTTCGAACCTTGTGTCACCAGCTGCTGCCAACCGCCGATGATCCGATGATGTCCATCGTCGTCGCGCGCATCGCAGCCATTCGCTGATGAGAATGATTTCACGGAGGCGTGTGGCCAAATAGCGGCGCACGCAAGGGCTGGTCGGGGCGGCCATCAAATGTTGGGAAACTGTGGCGCGCCGGCAACATGCGTTGCGTTGAAACCACCCTCGACGGCGCTACTAAAGTAGCGAGATCCGACGGCCAGAAAAAAGCCGGCCCAACGGGCCGGCTCAAGATTACCACGATGTGGATCAGCGACGCGATCGCGAGGCCTACATATTCAGAGCCTGCCCGTAGGCATCCAGCACGGCTTCCTTCATCGTCTCCGAAATCGTCGGGTGCGGGAAGATGGTGTGGAACAGCTCCTCTTCCGTCGTCTCCAGATTCATCGCCACGACAAAGCCCTGGATCAGCTCGGTGACCTCGGCGCCAACCAGATGGGCGCCCAGCAACTGCCCGGTCTTGTTGTCGAAGATCACCTTGGCCATGCCCTGATCCTCGCCCATGGCGATCGCCTTGCCGTTCGCGCTGAACGGGAAACGGCCGACGCGGATCTCGCGACCGCTCTCTTTGGCCCTGGCTTCGGTCAGGCCAACCGAGGCGATCTGCGGGTGGCAATAGGTGCAGCCGGGAATCAGCAGCTTGTCCATCGGATGCGGGTCCATGCCCTTGATCTTCTCGATGCAGACCACGCCCTCATGCTCGGCCTTGTGCGCCAGCATCGGCGGGCCGGCGACGTCGCCGATGGCGTATAGGCCAGGGACGTTGGTGCGGCCATAGCCGTCGATGACGATGCAGCCGCGCTCGGTCTTGACCCCGAGCTTCTCCAGCCCAAAACCCTCGATGTTGCCGAGCACGCCGACCGCAGAGACGACGCGGTCGAATTCCTGGGTCACCGGCTTCTTGCCATCATCGATGGTGGCGACGACGCTGTCGGCCTTCTTGTCGAGCTTGGTCACCTTGGTGTTGACCAGAAACTTGATGCCCTGCTTCTCGAACTGTTTTCGCGCAAAGCCGGCGATCTCGGCGTCTTCGACCGGCAGGATCCGCGGCAGCACCTCGACCACCGTCACCTCGGCGCCCATGGTGCGGTAGAACGACGCGAATTCGATGCCGATGGCGCCGGAGCCGACCACCAGCAGCGACTTCGGCATCTTGTCCGGGTTCATCGCCTCGAAATAGGTCCAGACCAGCTTCTTGTCGGGCTCGAGGCCCGGCAGCGCGCGCGGTCGCGCCCCGGTCGCGACGATGATGTGCTTGGCCGAATAGGCGCCCTCGCCCAGCGCGCCCTTCGGCGCCTCGGCCTCCGCTTTCGTCACCGTGAACTTGCCGGCCGTCTCCAGCGTCGCCTTGCCCCAGATGATGGCAATCTTGTTCTTCTTCATCAGATAT
>NZ_JANXTC010000413.1:0-7594 GCF_025356345.1 Tardiphaga sp. | reverse complement strand
CTCACCACCGAGCAGCAGCTCCAGCCTCCTTGCGCAGCGCATCCCTGCTGTTGTGCCGCCAACGCCGATCAACGAGTTGCTCGTTCAGCTATCCGCAGAAAGCCTCGCTGTAATCTCGCGACTTGCCGAACGAGTCTCGCTTGGTCGGCGACATGTGATCCAGGAACGTCACACGACTATGAAGCACGTCTACTTCATCGAGAGCGGGGTGGCCGCGCTTTTTGCCAAGGCGGGCGGCGACCGTGCCAATGTCGAGATAGGAACCCTCGGCACGCAAGATTTTGTGGGGCTTGATCTCGTGCATGGGGTCGAGACTTCATCGCACCGCTGCGCCATGCAGGTCGCGGGCGAGGCGCTTCGTCTCCGTGCCGCGGATTTCGGCTATCTGCTCAGCCAGATTCCGGAGTTCAGATTTCTGCTGCTTCGCTATGCCCATGTCGTCTTCATTCACAGCTCTCAGCTAGTGGCCTGCAACGCGCGGCATAGTCTGAGTCAGCGGCTTGCGCGATGGCTGCTTGTCGCCAGTGACCGCCTCAGCTCTGACACCGTCGAGTCGACGCCCGAAGCTCTCAGCCGTGCGATCGCGGTGCGGCGCGCCGGAGTTACCCATGAAATGCAGCGTCTGGAACAGGCGGGTCTTATTAGACGACGCGGCGATACCGTCTCGATTGTCAATCGCGAGGGCCTCGAAAACATATCATGCAGTTGCCACCGTGTCTTGCGCGCGGCCAGCGCCACGCTCAGGAAGCCGGGCCGCCTGCCACATCACACGACCTGCAAAGCACAGTTAGTGGATCGTCATGGAGTGCTTTGGTCGAGTCCTGGCGGGGAAGCGCAATCGTGAATTTGTCGATGCAATCGAAACTTCAATCGAGGGCCGCAGAGCCCCGCGCAAACGCCGATTACTTCGCAGGAGACCGAAATGGTGAATCGTCTGAACTTTAATGTGTTCGCCTGGTCGCTAGTGGCATCATACACCACCCCGGACTCCGTTATAGGCAAAAAAGCGGTCAAGAGGCTTTCCTGTCTGGGCTGCTTCTCGCCAATTCGGCGAGTTGATGTCATGCCGTCCGGGCCGGGCTTCGATACTCACACTTTTGAGTGTGTCGCGTGTTCGACGATCAGTCGAGTGACTTTGGACACCCGGTTCGCCACGGATTATTTCTCGATCCATGGCGAGCCCTGGAGCGCCTCCATTCGCGCCGCGATTCCTCTCGGACATGATGTGAAACTTGAAAGAACAGCGGGAAATGACAATCAGATCGAAAACGCGACCCTGTATCGACCTTCCCTAAATGATCGAAAGCGCGGGGCCGAAATGGCGGTCGCGGTATTGGCGCTCACGATGCTGGCCGCATCGCTCCCCTATATCCTGACATGAATCGCACCAGAAAATGAACAGGAGGAGTTTTATGCGGATTGGAGAGAATGCCTGGAAAAACGAACGAAAAATAAAGTCGACCGCCAATGCAATGCTGGTCGCAGTCATCAGACTGGTCGGCTCGGAATTCTTGGAATTTATAGCGCGACGTAGTTTCTATCGTTTGCGACGCAATTCTCCGGGACCGTGGCCAGCAAGTCCAGCTACGCGAAGAATGTTACCGGATGTTTCGCAGGAGGTTTCGGACTCACTGCGAGAACGTTGACTGTCTGGCAGAAATGTTTCGTCTTCGATGCACAAGCAATCACGCGGCAACACAGAATTGCCGGGCTCGATACGTTGTCGTTCCGGCAAACGAAACTCCGCGGGCAACCATTCTGGCTGTGGAGAGCCTACGACGCTGTGCAGATTATCAACGTGGATACGATAACGGCACACGCCCGATTGAATCATGCCCGAGCGGGCGGTGACTGGTTAGTATGAATTCAAACAGACCATATATAATTCTCCTGGCGTCTTTGGTCCTTTTCATATCGTCGTGCGAAATCGCGCGCTCGACGGCCGCGTTGGCGGCTGCCAACGGGGCGGCAGTCGCGGCGCCGAAGCAAGTGACCGCCGCGGCCTCCCCCGATGAAGGGCTGCCTGGTGTAGCGGTGCCGACGTTTCCAACGGCACAAAGCAAGCTCGACGAGTGGCGGCAGACGCTCGATACTTCGGAGCGCGCGCTAGGCTTCCGCGTGATCTCCGATACAACGCTGACCGATTTGAGAGCGCGCGCCACCTCGATACAGGATGGCGTACGTCAACTTGTAGCTACGATCGAGCCCCGGCTTAACGAGGCAACCGAAAGAGCCGCCGAGCTCGCCCCGACTAGCGATGCGCCGACGTCGCCGTCGGACGACGTCAAGCTTGAAAGAGCCAAGCTGCTAGCGGAGATCGCAGCGCGTCAGGGCGTTATTCAACAATCCAAACTGATCAATGTGCGGGCTCAACAATCGCTCGACGCGATCTCGGATAGGCGCCGGACCATCTTCACGGACTCGGTGCTGGAGCGCTCGGCGAGCCTGATGAACCCCTCAGTCTGGGTCGAGGTGGCGGCGGCCGTCCCGTTCGCAGCGGGTAATCTCGGCGAGATGGTATCTCGCTGGTTTGACGTGTTGACCGCGGAGCCGGTGCGCGCGCTGTTTGGCTGTGCCATCGCCGCCGTGGTCCTGATGTCGTTCTTCCTGTCGCCGGGGCGGCGGTGGCAGGCGCGCTGGATCAAGCGCAATGCGGTGGTCGATGACCCCAGTGCGTTGCGAAAAACCGGATCGGCGGCAGCTATCGTGCTGGCCGGCACCGTCATCCCCGGCATTTCGCTTTTGGTGCTATACCAGACGTTGATGGCGCTCGGCGTGCTGCCGTCCGATGTGGGCGGAATTATCCGAGCGATGTTTTTCGGCGCGACCTTCGCGTTTTTCTTTTCAAGCCTGAGCAGTGCGGTTCTTGCCCCGGGCAGGCCATCATGGCGGCTGGTCGATCTGGATGACAGAGCCGCGGATCGCATCGTGCCGCTCGCGGTCCTGCTTGGAACGATCGCCGCGGTGGGATTGCTGCTCGATGCCACGAATAATGCAATCGGAGCATCAGCGGAACTTTCGATCCTGGCCCAGGGGGTAATAGCTCTCGCCAAGGCATTTATGTTCATGGCGGTGTTGCGTCTGGCCGCGGGAAACGCGGCGGATGAAGATGAGGAGGGCTCGCCGGAGGTCCAAAAGCGGTCGGCCTGGCGTTTACTGATCCCGCTCGGCTGGCTGGTATCGATTGCGAGCGTTCTCGGCTCGCTCGGTGGCTATGTTGCATTTGGGCGCTTCGTCGCCGGCGAGATGATCGTCGTCGTGACCGTATTGATGAGCCATGTTCTGCTCAGCCAGTTTGCCGACGCGTTGATCGCGAGCGCATTTGCATTTCACGGGGGCGTTGGACGTTTTCTACGGCAGACGGCTGGCCTCGGCGGCGGCGCGGTGCGCCAGATGGCTGCTTTGCTCAGTGGCTTCGTCCAGTTGGCTCTCGTTTGCCTGGCTGCGTTCATGGTTCTTGCGACATGGGGAATTCGTTCCGACGACGTGCTCGGATCGATGTCGTCGGCCTTCTTCGGGGTTTCGGTCGGGGAGTTCACGGTGTCGCCATCGGCTATTCTCGGGGCGATTGCCGTATTGATTGTCGGCATGGCGGCTACCCGAGCCATCCAGAACTGGCTGGACGGGCGGTTTTTGCCGCAGACAAATCTGGATGTCGGCGTTCGTAGCTCGATCCGGACCGGCGTCGGCTATGCGGGGGGCATCCTGGCGGTGATCGTCGCGCTATCCTATATCGGCCTTAACCTTCAGAACATCGCCATCGTCGCTGGCGCGCTGTCGGTCGGTATCGGCTTCGGCCTGCAATCCATCATCAATAATTTCGTATCGGGATTGATCCTGCTGGTGGAGCGCCCGATCAAGGTCGGCGATCGCATCGAGGTTGGCGCCCGAATGGGGGTGGTCAGGAACATCAACGTGCGGGCGACCGAAATCGAGACTTACGACAACGTCTCGGTCATTGTGCCGAATGCCGACCTGATCAGCGGGCAGGTGGTCAACTGGATGCACGGCAGCTACAGCGCGCGGCTTTCGGTGATGGTGGGCACCTCGTACGACGCCGACCCGGACCGGGTTATCGCCATTCTGCTTGAGATCGTCGCGGAACATCCTCGGGCGCTGAAATCGCCGGGACCATTCGCGATCCTTGGCAATTTCGGCGCCAATGCGCTCGAATTCACGGTTTTCTTTCACGTCGGCAATATCGGCGTCGACGCAGGAGTCGCAAATGATGTGCGGCTTGCCATCCTGAAGCGGTTTCGCCGGGAAGGCATTGAAATTCCATACGCGCAGCAGGAACTGCGCCTTCGCGATATCGATCGCATTGAGTCGCTGGTGCGCGAGTTGTCCGGACGCGGTCGAAAAGAAGTATCTGTCGCGCCAGAGCCGGGTGGAAAATATTAGCGTATGGTTTTCGCGTTCGATGCCCGGTCCGGTAACGCCCATTCGCCCTCAGTGGCTCTCAATTGGGTAAACGCCGTGCTGACATAGCTTAACAGGCGGCGTCCCGAGCGCCTCGGCTTGGCCAGCTTCGATCGACATTCGCACCGCGGGCGCTGTGGTCGCTCAGGCCGCGGCTGTCACTCGGCCCACATTCGGGCGGCCTGTTCGTCGATAATCATGCTGGCCTGGTCGTCCTTGCCAAGCAGCTCGCGGATATCCGTCGCCGGCAGCGCCTTGCTGAACAGCCAGCCCTGCATCTGGGTGCAGCCCAGCATATGCAGCAGATCGAGTTGCGGCTGGGTCTCGACGCCTTCGGCGGTAGTCACCATGTCGCGCGCCGCGGCGATGGTCACCACCGCCTGCACGATCGACGACGACCCGCCCGGCACCGTCACATCGGCGATGAAGCTGCGGTCGATCTTGATCTTGTCGAACGGAAAGCGTTGCAGATAGCTCAGGCTGGAAAAGCCGGTGCCGAAATCGTCGAGCGCGATGCGGACGCCGATGGCGCGCAGCTGATGCAGCACCGCCAGCGCCGCCTCGTCGTCGCGGATCAGAACGGCTTCGGTGATCTCCAGTTCCAGCCGGCTGGCGGCGAGGCCCGAGGCGGCCAGCGCCTGGATCACCCGCAGCGCCAGTGCCGGCGACCTGAATTGTACCGGCGAGACGTTGACGGCGATCTTGATATGGTCGGGCCAGGTCGCGGCTTCCAGGCAGGCGGTCATCAGCACCCATTCGCCGATCTCGGTGATCAGGCCGGTATCCTCGGCGACGGGTACGAAATCCACCGGCGAAATCATGCCTTTTTCCGGATGTGGCCAGCGCAACAGCGCCTCGCAGCCGCCGATGGCGTGGCGCGCGATATCGACGATGGGTTGGTAGTGCAGTTCGAATCCGCCAGTGCGGACAGCCTCGCGCAGGTCCTGCGCCATTTCGCGCCGGGCCCGGGCGTTGGCGTCCATCCTGGGCTCGAAGAACCGGAACGTGCGGCGCCCCGCCGCTTTGGCGTCATACACCGCGAGGTCGGCATGCCGGATCAACTGGTCGATTTCGGCGCCATCCGTGGGGGCCATCGCAATTCCCATGCTCGCATCGCAGGCGAGCTGATGACCGCCGCACTGGAACGGCTCACGAATGGCAGCATATAGACGCGCGATCAGTTCCTCGACATCCGAGCCATCCGAAACCGATGTCTGGATGATGGCGAACTCGTCGCCGCCCAGCCGCGCGATAAAGTCGGTCTGCCGCAGACAGGCTTTCAAGCGCTGCGCCAATTGCTTCAGGAAGTCGTCGCCAACCTGATGTCCCAGCGAATCATTGATCTCCTTGAACTCGTCGACATCGATGTACAGCAGGGCGAAATGCTGACCATGCGCGGTGCGGCTGATTTCCTGATCCAGCCGGGCGCGCAACAAGGCCCGGTTGGGCAGGTTGGTCAGCGCGTCGTAATGGGCCATGTGCTCGACCCGCTGTTCGGATCGCTTCAGTTCGGTGACATCCTCATGGGTCGTTACCCATCCACCGTCGCCAAGCGGCTGGTTGACGATCTGGAACGAGCGGCCGGTTTTCGTCGTCAGTATGGTGTGCGTCAGCCTGTTTTCGGCGACGTTATTGAGAACGGTATCGCAGAACGTTACCGGATCTCCCACGAACGAACCTGTCGCCTTGCGATGTTGCATGACATCGCGAAACAGCCGCCCGGGCCGGATGATATCCAGCGACAGCCCATACATCTCCACGTAGCGTCGGTTGAACAGCGTGATCCGCGATGCGGAATCATACACCATCAATCCCTGCGTCATGTTGTCGAGGGCGTTATCGAGTTGATGCCGCGCCGATCGATGCAGCCGCGCGAATCGGTGCACGGCAAAAAGCAGAATGACGGCGATAACCAGGCTGGCCATCCCGGCGACGTGGACCGGAAGTTTGGCCTCGGTCGCTCCGATGATCGCCGCCAGCGCCGCGATCAGCAGCAGGCCGCCAATGATCAGCCAGAGCAGTGGCGCACTTGAAAAAGAGACGCGGGCCAGTGTCGGTCGGCCCCCGTCGAGCTTGGAACGAATCCGGTCTCCGGCAGATGTCGGTTTGATTTGCTTCGGCATGGCCCACCTTCGGACCGACCATGCACCACCAGGATTGCGAAGCGATTAGCATATTTAGTTACCTGCGTTTTAATCGCATCCGCCCGCGGGGCCGCTTCAACAGGTCGCGACTGTATTATTGTACCCAGTCAGGGCCTGCGCCGCATTTCATCCCTCCGCATCGGTATCGCATCGATCTTGCCGAACAAGCCCCGCGCGGTCAGTGGAGTTGCGGACGCGGCGGCGATGTTACCGTCCTTGCCGATCAGCAAAACCTGAAACCGGGTGCCATCGACCGCGGCCTCGCGGCGAATCGCGCGCGCGGACGGGTCGTCGCCCGCGGCTTCCACCAACACCAGGTTGCGTTCGGCCATGCCCTCGCGGGCCTCTTGAAAAATCCGCCGCTGCGCCCGCAGATCACGATCCTGCGAACTCGGCGCGACCACCACGAGAACGCGATGCTTCCAGCGATGCATGGCGAGGGATTCGGCCGCTTGCGCCGGCATGCAGATACCTGTCAGAGCGAGAAACAGCGAAACTACTGTCATCCATCGAATAGGCATAGCGGCGTTCCTGCCTTGCTGTGTGCTGTTTGGATCATATTGCATTCGCCTCAAATTAACGCGGTATTCATCATCAAACAGTCTTGCATCGTTTTCGACGGCGATATCGCGCATGGACGCGCGTGTTCTGGAGAGCTGTTGCAAAGCGGAGACAGGAATCTCGGCGGAAACCTGTAGGGTGCAATCAACGCTGAGCGAATAGCCGGCCATTTCGGAGAATGATGATGAAAAAGATTTTGCTTGCTTCCGTTGCCCTCGCCACGCTCGGCATGGCCACCTCTGCTTCGGCTGCTGACCTCGCGGCTCGCCCCTACACGAAGGCTCCGGCTTATGTCGCCGCCCCGATCTATAGCTGGACCGGCTTCTACCTCGGCGGCAACATCGGCGGCGCATTCGGCGGCGGCAACAGCTTCAACGGTGTTGCCAGCAACAGCAACAACGGCAAGTTCATGGGCGGCGTCCAGGGCGGCTACAACTACCAGTTCGCCCCGAACTGGGTGCTCGGCATGG
>NZ_JANXTC010000393.1:0-68922 GCF_025356345.1 Tardiphaga sp. | reverse complement strand
GCACGCGGTGATCGTCGATCTGCGCGGCTCCTTTAATGGCTATGACAAGACCTTTCCGGCCGCGGCGCGGGACATCTCGCCGTCGCCGGTCAATGTCGATCGCATCGACTTCACCGGCCTGATCGACGGCCGGATCGACGTGACCCGCGACACCCGTATCAATTCCCAGACCCGGCTTCGGGTTGGCGCCGACAATCCCGGCAGTCCGAACATCCAGGCCGGGCTGGCGAAATATCCGCTGTTCGCCACGGTAGGCGGCTCGCTCGGCGTCGAGCAGGATTTCAACCGCCTGCAGGTCCGGCTCGACGGCTTGGCCGACCGCACCAGATATCAGGATTCCCAGCTTACCGACGGCACCTCGACCACCAACAATGACCGCGACTTCGACCAGTATGGCGGTGTCGGCCGCGTCAGCTACGAAGTGTTGCCAGGGTTACGCCCGTTCGGCGAAGTGCAGGGTGACGTCCGTATCCACGACGTGCCTGCCGATCGCTTCGGCTATCTTCGCGATTCCAGCGGCGGCTACTTCAAGGCGGGCACCACCTTCGAATTCACCCGGCTGCTCACTGGCGAGGCCTCGATCGGCTATGCTAGGCGCAGCTACACCGATCCGCGGCTGGCGGACCTCAAGGGGCTGTTGACCTCAGCCTCGCTGATATGGACGGCGACGCCGCTGACCACGGCGAGGTTCATTTCCACCACCTCGCTCAACGAGACCACGATTCCCGGCGTGCCCGGCGTGCTGACGCGCAGTTATACCGCCGAGGTCAGCCATGATTTCCGCCGCTGGCTCACGGCGGTCGGCCGGTTTACCTATGTGACGCAGGACTATCAGGAGAATTTCCGCTCCGACAAAATCTATTCGTTGCAGGGCGATCTGGTCTACCGGCTCAGCCGCGAGCTCCAGCTCAAGGCGCAGGTCCGCCGCGACACCCTGGATTCCAACGTGACCGGCGCCAGTACCGCCTCGACCGTGGTGATGCTGGGCGTGCGGCTGCAGCGCTAGCCGCCGCGGTTCTGGTTGCGCCGGCAGCGCTGTCCTCGTGCGATTTCGGCGGCCATGCCCGCCGTCTTCCGCGGTGATCAATACAACACAGACTTACCATCAATCCAGGCGCAGGCTGGTCGCAAGATTCGATGTCAGTTGCGTTCGTCGCCGCGCAAAAGGGTGTCGATCGGGTGTTCCCGTTTGCCATGCGCAAGCCGACCGCCGCGCCGGAAGCTGTCGCCGCAATACGGAGGTGTCCGGTGCTACACGCGTGCACGCAGGGTGCGCGCGCATGAAAGTACAAATGACGGACCATTGCGCCAAGCTCAAGAAAGTGTTGCGCCAGCAGGCCGCGATCGCCGAATTCGGGACATTTGCACTCCGCGAACTGGATTTGATGAAAATCCTGACGGAAGCGGCAAGGGTCTGTGCTGACGGCCTCAGCGTGCCATTCAGTAAAGTTTGCAGATACCGCGCCGAGCATAATGATCTGATCAGTGTTGCCGGCTATGGTTGGCAAGACGGGGTGATCGGTCATGTGTTGTCGCGTGCCGATGCCAGTTCGCCGCAGGGGCGTGCCTTTTCTTCCGGCGAGCCCTCGATCTGCAACGATTTGCAAAAGGACGCCGGCTTCCATCTGCCGCCGTTTTATGCCGCGCATGGCATCGTCTCGACCGTCGACGTCATCATCAAAGGCAGCGACAAGCAGCCTTACGGGGTCCTCGAGATCGACAACGACCAGCAGCACGATTACGACCAGTATGACATTAATTTCCTCACCGGTTTTGCCAACGTTCTGGCCGAAGCCGTCACCACCACCTTTTCAGTGGAAGCCTTAAGGGCCAGCGTCGAGCAGATGAAGGTTCTTGTCGAGGAGAAAGACCGGCTGCTGCACGACAAGAACATCGCGGATCTGAAGCTTCGGCAGTCACAGAAGATGGAAGCGGTCGGCCAACTCACCGGCGGCATTGCCCACGATCTGAATAATATCCTGACCGTCATTTCGGGGACCATCGAAATTCTGGCCGAAGCTGTCGCCGACCAGCCGGAGTTCGCGGCCATCGCCAAAATGATGGACGAAGCCGCCGAGCGGGGCGCCCATTTGACCCAGCGCCTGCTGGCATTTGCGCGCAAACAGCCACTGCAGCCGCGCGAGGTGAATGTCAATTCGCTGGTGATGGAAGCTGCAAACCTGCTACGGCCGGCGTTGGGGGAGCATGTCGAGGTCCACATGGTGCTATCGGGCGACGTATCGCCAGCACTGATCGACCCCAGTCAACTGACGAACGCGCTGCTCAATCTCGCGCTCAATGCCCGCGATGCAATGGCCGATGGCGGCAGGCTGACGATCGAGACCGGCAATGCCGTGTTTGCCGAAAGCGATGCCAGTTTGAGTAGTGATATTGTCGCCGGGGATTATGTGACGATTGCGGTAACCGATTCCGGACATGGCATTCCCGCCAATATTCTGGAGCAGGTGTTCGAGCCGTTCTTCACCACCAAGGACATCGACAAGGGGTCGGGCCTTGGCCTCAGCATGGTCTACGGCTTCGTCAAACAGTCCAACGGTCATATCCGGATTGACAGCGTAGAGGGCCGTGGCACGACGGTCCGGATTTATCTGCCGCGCGCGAGTCACTTTGCCTATGCCGAGGACCTGGTGCCAACCTCTCCGCTGCAAGGCGGTCACGAGACGATCCTGGTTGTCGAAGATGACAGCCTGGTCCGAAAGTTCGTGATCGGGCAGGTGCGAAGCTTGGGCTATGCCACTCTGTCGGCCGTTGATGCGGCGGCGGCCATGGTGATAATCAACAGCCCGCAGCACATCGATCTGCTATTTACGGACATCATCATGCCGGGCGCGATGACGGGGCGCCAGCTCGCCGACGCCGCGCTGCGGTGCAGACCGTTGCTGAAGGTGTTGTTCACCTCCGGACATACCGAGAATACCGTCATTCACTACGGCCGTCTCGACGCGGATGTGCTGCTGCTGGCCAAGCCCTACCGCAAGTTGGACCTGGCGCGGATGATACGAACGGCGCTGGCTGTCGAAGCACAGCTGCAACCGGTCGCCGGCGGCGGCGTCGGCTTGATTCAACATACCGCGTGATGGTGACATGCGAAGATCCGGACTGGACGCCCCGAACCGGCTGCTGATGACAGCCGCGTGTCCGGTTAAACCCATTTCCTGACCGACTTCGCGGTCTTTTTCCTGAACCTCACGCCTGTGCCGTCCGGCAGCCGTGTTGCGATGTAGCCCGCCGCGATGCAGGCTTCGCGTTGCGCCATTTTCTCGTCGGGCGCGCGCTCGGTTTCCCACCACGAGGCGCGGAACGAGGCGCGCGGCAGCGCGTCGTCGAGGATCGCCTCGATCTCGTCCATGCTGAGGACGAATTCGTCCAGCGTCTGTTTGCTCAAATGGTCGCGCAGCAAATCATAGTCGGGCACGGCAGTCCTCGGATCGCATTGGGTGCAGTCGTCATACGCGCCTGCGTCGCCGGATGCCACAGCAGAACTTATGGTATCTCAACACCGGACTGCGAAAAAGTGACGGTGTCGGGCAATCCACTATTAACGCCGTCTGAAACCCGCGTGGGTATTTAAGCGCTCGGCAAGCTATGGCGTGTCATGCAAGCGCCACAGGGGTGAGCGATGCGAACGAAAAATACAGCGATGTGGTTGCGACGCTGGCCGCTCTCGGCCCGGCTGCTGGTTCTGTCGGCGCTGGTGACCATCATTGGCTTCACCGCCATCTGTGCCACGGTGATGCTGGACATGCGGCACGGCACCGAAGCGCTGGCGCGGCAGAGCAGCGAAAACCTGGCCGCCACGCTCGATTCCGATATCGGCCGCACCGTCGAAGTCTACGACCTGTCGCTGCGCGCGGTGATCGCCGGACTCGCGGTGCCGGCGATGGCTGAACTCAGCAAGGAAATGCGGCAGCTGATCCTGTTCGACAATGCCGCCTCGGTCCTCCAGCACGGCGCCATCCAGGTGTTCGACACTCAGGGCGACGTGATCATCGACGCTACGACGCTTGAGCCGGCGAAGCTGAACGTTTGGGATGACGAATTTTTCATGGTGCACCGCAGTGACGGCGAGCGCGGCCTGTTCATCAGCCGGCCGATGCTGCATAGCGGCGCCTATTCCGTGGTTCTCAGTCGCCGCATCACCGACGGCGCCGGCAACTTCGCCGGTGTAGTGGCTGGTTCGATCCGGGTGTCCTATTTTCATGAGCTGTTCGGCCGGCTGCGGCTGAACCTCAATGACAACATCACCGTGCTTCGCCGCGACGGCGTCGTCATCATGCGCTTCCCGTTCGACTTTGACGTGCTCGGCCGCGACCTCGGCAAGATCCCGGGCCTGCTGCGCATGCTGGCACGTGCCGACGGATCCTACTCCGGCATCGGCGCCATCGACAGGATCAGACGACTCTACACTTGGCGCGACAGTGGCAGGCCGCTGCTCGTACTGGTTGGCAAGTCATGGGCGGATATCGCCAGCATGTGGCAAACCCAGGCGTCGTGGATCGGCGGTATTGTGCTGGCGCTGGTCGGCTTCATTATCTCGGTGACGCTGTTTTCGGCGCGCGAGATTGGTCGCCGCGCCTGCGCCGAGGACAGGCTGGAAGAACTGGCCACCACCGACGCGCTGACCGGCCTGCGCAACCGCCGCAAATTCGATAGTGCGATCGACCTCGAATGGCGCCGTGCCATCCGCAACGCGCAGCCGCTGGCGATGCTGCTGATCGACGCCGATTATTTCAAGATCTTCAACGACAGCTTCGGGCATCAGGCTGGTGATCAGGCGTTGATCGGGATTGCCCGCAGCATCGCGCAGTCTACCAACCGCGCGGGCGACTGCGCGGCGCGTTACGGCGGCGAGGAGTTCGCGGTGCTGTTGCCGGGAATTTCTGCCGAGGAGGCGCTCATTGTAGCAGAGAATATCCGGCGGCGCGTCGAGGCACTGCCGGCCGAACCGGCGGCGCTCACCGTCAGCATCGGCGTTGCCAGCATGGAGCCGCTGGTGACGACGGAATGGAGTCGTCTCGTCGAGGCCGCTGACAAGGCGCTCTATGCCGCCAAGGACGCCGGCCGCAACCAGTCCGTGATCTCGTCGCCATCGCATTTTTTGCTGGCGGCGTAGGCGCAACCTCGTCATTCCGGGATGCGATGCAGACGGCGTAACCGGCCGCGGCGCAGGCCCGGAATCCCGGGATGTTCAACCATTTCGATAGTCCAGGTTCGCTCGCGGCCGGCGCCGCTCCCGTCCCGGAATGACGGCGGCGGCTGTTACTGCCCCAAATATCGTAGCATTTCCTTGCGCAGGCCGTCGCGCAGATCGGGGCGCTGCAGGCCGTAGGCGATGTTGGCGCGCAGGAAGCCGGGCTTCGACCCGCAATCGTGGCGCTCGCCTTCAAATTCCACGCCATAGAATTGCTGCGTCTTCGCCAGCCCGATCATGCCATCGGTCAGCTGGATCTCGCCGCCGGCGCCGCGCTCCTGAGTCTCCAGAATCTTGAAGATTTCCGGCTGCAGGATGTAGCGCCCGGTGATCGACAGGTTGGAAGGCGAGGTGCCCCGCGGCGGTTTTTCGACCATGCCATCGATGGTAAAGGCGGTGCTGTGGGTCGGATGGCGTTCGCCGATGCCACAGATGCCATATTGGTGCGTCAGTTCCATCGGAACTTCCTCGACCGCGACCAGGTTCGATCGTTCGTCGAGCCCGTTGGCGATGTCGATCATCTGCTTCAGGCAGCCTGGCGAATTCAGCACCAGTTCGTCCGGCAGTACGACCGCGAACGGCTCATTGCCGACCAGTTCGCGTGCGCACCACACCGCGTGGCCAAGGCCGAGCGGCGATTGCTGGCGGGTGAAGCTGGTCTCGCCGGCGCCCGGCTGAAACCGCGCCAGCTCCTCGATTTCCTTGCTCTTGTTGCGGCTTTTGAGGTTTTCGTCGAGCTCGAACATCTTGTCGAAATGGTCCTCGATCACGCCCTTGTTGCGGCCGGTGACGAAGATGAAATGCTCGATGCCGGCCTCGCGGGCCTCGTCGACCACATACTGGATCAACGGGCGATCGACGATGGTGAGCATCTCTTTCGGCATCGCCTTGGTGGCGGGAAGAACGCGGGTGCCAAGGCCGGCGACCGGGAACACGGCTTTACGAATTTTCATCGGGGGCTTTGCAATGATCTTTTGGAGGAAGCGACGCGGACGCAAACGTAGATTGCCGGTTGCCGTTCCCTTTGCAACCGGGAACACGGCGGATTCGTGGTGAATCCGCGCGGGAGCGCAATTAACCCATCGGCGCCGGCCGCCCGCCTCGTCGCGGCCATTAAAAACGGGCTAGTATTAAGTGGATGGAAACCTCAACAAGGCCTGCTGTCCCGACAGCGTCGGAAGCGGAACTAACCATGAATATGATGTGGCCCATTGCGCGAAGGAATAAATTCAGGGCGGTCGCGGTCGCGGTTGGCTTGGCGCTGCTGGCGTCGCCGTCATCGGCCCGCGCGCAATCCGGGAGCAGCCCGTTCAGCCTGTTCGATAATATTTTCAACGCCCCGGCGCCAACCAACGCCCCGGCGCCCGGCATCGGCGGGGTGCAGCCGTGGAGCGGCGAGGACGGCGCCTCCGGCCATCCGCTGATGACGGCGCAGGCGATCCGCGACGCCGCCAATAATTTCGACGCCTGTGTCGCCGGACTGTGGCCTGATGCCGCACGGCGGGGCATTTCGCAGGACAGCTTCCAGCGCTTCACCGCCGGGCTGACGCCGGACCTGCGGATCATGGATCTGATGGATTCACAGCCCGAATTCACCAAGGCGATCTGGGATTATCTCGACATCCTGGTCAACGACACCCGGCTCGCCAAGGGCCGCGAGGTGCTGGCGAAGTACCGAACTATTTTCGATGCCGCCGAGAAGGCCTATGGCGTTGACCGTTTCATCGTCGCCGCGATCTGGGGCATCGAATCCAACTACTCGACGCAGATGGGCGACCGCAACGTTTTGCGGTCCACCGCGACGCTCGCCTGCGTCGGCCGCCGCCAGGCCTATTTCAGGGATGAGTTCCTGGTAGCGCTGGAGATCCTGCACCGCGGTGACCTGCGCCCCGATCAGATGCGCGGCTCCTGGGCCGGAGCGTTCGGCCCAACCCAGTTCATGCCCACCGCCTTCAAGCGCTTTGCCGTCGACGGCGATGGCGACGGCCGCCGCGACGTGGTCGACAATCCCACCGACCTGATCTTCTCCACCGCCAACAACCTCAAGAAGGACGGCTGGCAGAGTGGCCAGAGCTGGGGCTACGAGGTCGTGCTGCCGAAGGATTTCAATTTTCTGCTGGCCGACAAGGCCAAGGCGATGGCCGTTCCGCAGTGGGAAAATCTTGGCCTCAGGCGTGCCGGCGGCCAGCCGTTTCCGCGCATCGCCGAGAAGGCCTATCTGCTGGCGCCGGCCGGCGCAGACGGGCCGGGCTTCCTGATGCTGCAGAACTTTCGTGTCATCATGAAGTACAATCCGGCCGAGGCCTATGCGATGGCGATCGGCCATTTCGCCGACCGGCTGCGCGGCGGCCCGCCCTTCGTGCAGCCGTGGCCGCGGCAGGAACGCGTGCTGTCGCGCGCCGAGCGGCTGGAGCTACAGCAGCTGCTGGTGCAGCGCGGCTTCTACCAGGGTACGCCCGACGGCCAGTTCGGCGGACAGACCCGTGAAGCGCTGCGCAACTTCCAGACCTCGATCGGCGCGGCTGCTGACGGCTTTGCTTCGTCGGCGGTGCTGGATCAGCTACGGGCGCGATGAAGTACGGCGCTCAACGGGATCACCGCTCATAAAAACTGGCGGTGTGGCTAATGTGCACTTAAGGCGACGCGGTGCCATGGCGATGGCAGCAACAGTTCAGGGTTGCGTCTGGAATGCGGCAACGGCGTTTTATTGATCACTGAGCCGCAATCGGGTGCCGTGCCGGATATGTTTTTGATGCAATCCAGACCGAAAGTCGGTTCCGATACCTCAAATCATGGCATCAATACGTATTGATACGGTAACTTCGTAAGATAAATTCGGTGTTGTCGTTTCAGTCACGTGATACGCGTCCCGAATTCTTCAAGTGGGGTTTCATCATGTTGAGCAGACGCGCATTACTCGCCGGACTTTCAGTCACTCTCCTTCCGTTCGAGGCGCGGGCCGCGTGGCCGGAGCGGGCCATCACCCTGTTGCACGGTTTCGCACCGGGCGGCGGGACCGATACCACCGCGCGGATCATCGCCGAGGGCCTGTCCAAGGTGCTGGGCCAGACCATTATCGTCGAGACCAAGCCGGGCGCAGGCACGACGCTGGCCGGTGCGCAGCTCGCCCGGGCAACGCCGGACGGCTACACCATCTCCATGATCACTGCGACCTACGCGGCGTCGTCGGCGTTCTACAAGCAGCTGCCTTACAAGCCGGTCGGCGATCTCAGGGGCATCAGCCTGGTCAGTGAATCGCCCTATATGTTCTGCAACAGCACGGAATCGCCGATCGCCAATCTGGCTCAAATGATCGCCGCGGCGAAGGCCGGGAAATCCCTCAGCTACGGTACGCCGGGCGTGGGGTCCGGACCGCATCTGATCGTCGAGCAGATTTCGCAGCTGGCCGGCGTCAAATTCGTCCATATCCCGTTCCGCGGCGGATCGCAGGCGGTGATCGACGTGCTCGCCGGCCGCGTCGATTTCATGGTCGACCCGCCGATATCGATGACCGAGCAGATCAAGGCCGGAAAATTCCGCGCTCTCGCGGTGACCACGGCGCAGCGCTTCCCCGGTTTCGAAGATGTCCCGACGGTGGCTGAAGCCGGTTTTCCGGGCTTTGCCGCGCCCGGTTGGTATGGGCTGGTGGGGCCGGTCGGCATGCCCGACGCTGTCGTGCAGCGTCTGCATGATGCCACGGTCGCGGTGCTTGCCCAGGATGGTATCAAGGAACGGTTGTTGGCGCTGGGCAGCCTCGGCAAATCGTCGTCGCCGACCGCCATCACCGAATTGCTCGCCGCCGACGTCAAGCGCTGGGGCGATGTGCTGCAGAAGGGCAATATCGAGCGGATCTGAAGCGGGCTGTACTGGCGGGCAGGATCGGCCCGCCAGGCTTCCAGGCGTTCCATGGCGGCACGTCGCCGCGGCGCTAACCCTGATGCTGATAATTCGGTGGCGCCCTTGACGGGCCGCCCGTGGCCGAGCTTATGCGCATGATTGCCCGCTTGCGGCCCGAATCCGGTAGTATGCAGGCGTGGAATTGTTCCGGTCGCGGTCGAGGCGCATGTCCCAGAAGCCGACATCCAGATGGCGTTTCGACAGCTTGCGCGCCGAGCGCGGCCCGCTGATTGCGCTGGCTGTGGCGATCGGCATGCTGTTCGGCATTGTTGCGCCGGCCTCCGCGCAGTTTTTCAATTTCGGCGGTCCACCGTCGCCGCCGCGCCAGCAGCAGCGCGGGGGCGGGTATGGTGGCGGCTGGTTCGGCAATGACAGCCCGTTCTTTGCTCCATTCCAGCAGCAGGCGCCGCGGCGCGTTCAGCCGCGCGATGACTATTCCCGCGCGCCGTCGCCGGAAAAACGCGACGGCGCGGCGGCGCCGGAGCGCAATGTGCTGGTGCTCGGCGATTCGATGGCCGACTGGCTGGCCTATGGCCTGGAAGACGCCTATTCCGAGCAGCCCGATATGGGCGTGATCCGCCGCCACAAGACGGTGTCCGGCCTGCTGCGCTACCAACCGAAAGGCGATCCCGCCGATTGGGCGGCCGCGGCCAAGGGCATTCTCGCCACTGAAAAGCCGGATGCGATCGTCGTGATGCTGGGACTTAACGACCGCGTTGCGATCCGCGAGCCTGACAAGCCCGCCGACAAGAAGGGCGCCAAGAAGGACGACAAGGCGAGTGGCGCCGAGGCGGCCAGGCCGGGGCCCAAGCCCGAGGCGGAAATCGCCGATGATGCCGATATCGCCGACCCGCCGCCGATCGCGGCGCCCGACCGCGGCAGCCGCGCCGGCGGCAATGCGGTGGCCGAGTTCCGCGACGACCGCTGGGTCGAGCTTTATTCCAAAAAGATCGAGGAAATGATCGGCGTGCTCAAGGCCAGGGGCGTGCCGGTGCTGTGGGTCGGGTTGCCGGCGGTACGCGGCGCCAAGGCCACCTCGGACATGCTGTTCCTGGACAATCTGTACCGCGACGCCGCCGGCAAGGCGGGCATTACCTATGTTGATGTCTGGGATGGTTTCGTCGACGAAGCCGGTCGCTTCCTGCAGCAGGGCCCGGACTTCGAGGGCCAGAATCGCCGGCTGCGATCCTATGATGGGGTGTATTTTACCAAGGCCGGCGCCCGCAAGCTGGCGCATTATGTCGAGCGCGAGATTACCCGTTTGCTGGCCGGGCGGTCGGCTCCGATCGCGCTGCCCAGCGAGCCCGCAACCCCGGACGCCAGCGTCGTGCCCGGCGCGCCGCCGCCACGGCCGCTGGCTGGCCCGATCATTCCGCTGGTGGCGTCCTCGGTCGGCACCGACCAGTTGCTCGGCGGCGCCGGCACCCGGCCGATCGCTGCCGATCCACTGGCGATCCGCATGCTGCTGCGCGGCGAACCGCTGGTGGCGCCGGCCGGCCGCGCCGATGATTTCGTCTGGCCACGTCGTGAAGTCGGTCGTCAGGTCGCGCCGAGCGAGGCGCCGGTGGCGGCGATAATTCCGGCCGCCGTGACTGGCCCGGACGGTCTCGTTCCGGTCATGGCGGCGCCGGCGCCGCCCAAGCCGAAGAAGCCTCGCCCGGTGGCCGCCAACGAGCCGTCAATCGGCAGTTTCTTTGGCTTCGATAATACGCCGCGACAGAACGCGCCGCAGCCACCGCGCCCGCGCAATAACGGGCCGCGTCCGCCGCTCGAGCTTGGGCCTTCGGCGTCCGGTCCGGGTTTCTTCACGCGGTAGTCGGTTTCGAGTTATCGAAGCGCTCCTGCGAGCAACGAAAAATCCCCCGGTCTTTCGACCCGGGGGATTTTTTTGCGGCAAATGTTGACCAGCCGAATTGCTCAGTAGCCCCAGCGGTTAGGGCGTCGCGCCGGCGGTCGGGTCAGCAACATTGCGAGGGCGAAACCAATTCCACCGGCAACCAGCAGGGCGCCGAGCGGATTGTCTCGCACCTGCTTGACCACGGCCTGGCTGCCATCGCGGTATACATCGCTGTCGATGGCGTCCTTGGCGTAGCTGGTCGCAGCGTCGGTAGCGTCGCGCACCGCGTCCTTGGCCTGGCCATAAAGGTTCTGCACGGTGCCTGACGCTTCGCGAGCGCGGCCCGAGGCCTCCGTACGGGAATCCCCGGTCATGTTGCCCACAACGCCTTCAACCTTGCCGGCGGCATCTTTCGCGGCGCCCGCGATACGGTCCTTGTCCATGTCATCCACTCCGTGAGGAAATTCTCGGACATTTAATTCACAAGGTGGCTCCGGGTTCCGCGTGGTTCGGCGAGGTGGCAGGGCCGCTGTGCTTGCGAGAAGGCAGGCGGTGCGTCACCAACCGGACGAATGCGGTAGCGTCATTGCCGCGCGGCTGCGAAGTGAGGAGTGATGTCCGACGTACCGGCGCTGGTCGCCGATTTGATCCGACTGGAAGGTCTCGGACTGTACAACATTCTCGATACCGCCGCGGAGGTCGGCTTCGACGATGTGGTAATGCTCGCGCGCCGGCTGTGCAACACGCCCATCGCTTTGGTGAGCCTGGTGGCGGAGCGGCGACAGTGGTTCAAGGCGGAGGCCGGTCTTGGTATCTGCGAGACGCCGATCGAGCAGTCGGTGTGCGCCCACGCGATCGCGCAGGGGTCTACACTCAATATTCCTGACCTGACGCAAGACCCGCGGACGTGCGACAATTCCCTCGTGACCGGCCCGCCCTTTATCCGATTTTATGCCGGGGCCCTGCTACGAACTCCCGAAGGACTGGTGCTGGGAACCGTGTGTGTCATCGACACGGTTGCGAGACCGGGCGGGCTCAACGCTGACCAGATCGGTTCGCTGGAGGCGCTGGCGCGTCAGGTGATGATTCAGCTGGAATTGCGCCGCGCCAAGATCGAGGGCGATCAGCTGGCGGCGGCGCAACGCGCCAATGAAATGCGGCTGCGCATGGCGCAGGAAGCCGGAAAGATCGGCAGCTTCGAAATCGACATCCCGACCGACCAGATGACCGTGAGCGAACAGTTCTGCCGGGTCTACGGTCTGGAGTATCAGCCGCTGACACGCCCCGAGGCGGTCGAGGCGCTGGTGTTTCCGGAGGACCGGGTTGAAATATCGACCCGGGAACGGCGCCAGCATGCGGACATGCCGCTGGTCGTTGAATACCGCATCCGCAAGGCAGACACCGGCGAGGTCGTCTGGATATCGCGCCGGGCGCAGTTCGAACTGGATGCCGAGGGACAGCCGGTGCGCATGCTGGGCACCGTGCATGACGTCACCGACCGCAAGCTCGCCGAAGCGCAGCTGCGGCTGGCCAATCTCGAACTTGGCCACCGGATGAAAAATTCGATGACGCTGGTGCAGGCGATCGCGTCGCAGACCCTGCGCAACGTCGCCGACCGCGATGCTGTCAATGCCTTTACCCTGCGCATCGCCGCGCTCAGCCGGGCACAGGACATGCTGGTGAACCAGAGCTGGGTATCGGTTCATATGCGTGACATCGTGGCGAGCGCGGTGGCCGCGCATGGCGAGCGCGCGCAGTTCATCCTGACGGGGCCGGAGGTCGACCTCGACCCCAAAGCGGCGCTGTCGCTGTCGCTGTCGCTGCTGCTGCATGAACTGGCGACCAACGCGGTGAAATACGGCGCGCTCAGCGTGCCGCGGGGGAAGGTCGCGGTGACCTGGTCGAGCAGCGGAACCGAACTCACTTTGGGCTGGGTCGAAAGTGGCGGGCCCGTGGTTCAGCAACCTCATCGAAAGGGGCTGGGGACGCGACTGATTGACATGGGTCTGCTTGGAACCGGTGGGGCCGTGAAGCGTTACGATCCCTCAGGCTTCCGCGTTGAATTTTGCGCCCCGATTGCCCTGATTGAATATGGCGGTGATGGTGGTACGCTCGGCTGACAAACAGATCGTATTGGTCGTCGAAGACGAACCGATGCAGTTACTGATGGCAATCGACCTTGTTGGGGACGCCGGCTTCGAGGCGGTGTGCGCCAGCAATGCCGACGAGGCGGTCGCCATCCTGGAGGCGCGCACCGACATTCGTCTGGTTTTCACCGATGTCGACATGCCTGGCTCGATGGACGGCATGAAGCTGGCTGCCGCGATCCGGGGGCGCTGGCCGCCGATCGAGATCATCATCGTCTCGGGCCACCGCACGGCGAATCTCGATCAGCTTCCGGAGCGCAGCCGGTTTTTCCAGAAACCGTACGATGCCCAGGCAATCATCGCGGCTATGCACGAACTGGCGGCGTAATGCTCCGGCGTTGAACCGGCTCAGCTCAGTTGCCTTCCAGTTGCGCCTTGTAATCGTCGAGCACACCCTGCACGCGGTAGCAGCTCGAGGAATCCGCGGAGAACGGCGCCCAGCGCTTCAGTTCGACAACATAGACCATCGATTCTTTCAGGCCACGCGCGTAGCCGTTTTGCATGTGGATGAGGTCGGTCGGGGAGAGATAGTTATTGAGCGCCTTGATCAGCGCCTCGGTCTGGCCCGGCGTGATCAGGTTCAACGTCTCGCATTGCGCCGCCGCGGCGAAGAATGATCCCGCGCTGGAGGCGACGCTTCTAGGCATTGCCAAAGCCGGAATGACAGATAGGCCGAGCAGCACGATTCCCGCCGCAAGCCACCGCATGACACGGATCGAGCGCGGAATACAATCAGCTGGCGTGCGGGTGAAGTCGTCAATGCGGATGGTCACGGCACGGTGGTGCCGGCGCAATCGTACTTTTCTGTGGTGACCCGATGGCATCGGGAAATTATCCACGTGGCTGTTGCACCGAAATTGCTATCACCGCGTTTTTCACGGCGGTGGAAACCGGTCCCCGCTTTCGCGAGGGCCGAAAGCTACTTCGCAGTTCCTAGCGCGGTAGCGTGGTGGCGCCCATCAGGAACTGGTCGATGGCACGGGCGCATAGCCGGCCCTCGCGGATCGCCCACACCACCAGCGACTGGCCACGGCGCATGTCGCCCGCCGAAAACACTTTCGGCAGCGAGGTGGCGAAATCGGTGAGCGCGGCGCGGACGTTGCCACGCTGGTCGAGATCGACGCCCAACGTCTTCAACATGCCGTCATGGAGAGGATGCACGAAACCCATCGCCAACAATACGAGGTCGGCCTTGAGTTCGAACTCGCTGCCGGGGATTGGCTTGAACTTGTCATCGACCTGCACGCAGTTGAGCTTCTCGACGCGGCCATCGGCGCCGGTAAAGGTCTGGGTCAGCACGGCGAATTCGCGCTTCGCGCCTTCCGCCTGGCTCGACGAGGTCCGCATCTTCAGCGGCCAGTTTGGCCAGGTCATAGCCTTGTCCTCATGTTCCGGCGGTGCCGGCATGATTTCCAGCTGCGTTACCGAGGTCGCGCCCTGGCGGAACGAAGTTCCGATGCAATCGGATCCGGTGTCGCCGCCGCCGATCACGACGACATGCTTGCCGGTGGCGAGGATCTCGTTGACCTCGCCGAGCGGCTCGTGGCCGACGCGGCGGTTCTGCTGCGGCAGGAAGTCCATCGCGAAATGGATGCCCTTGAGGTCGCGGCCCGGGATCGGCAGGTCGCGACCGGCCTCGGCGCCGCCGGTCAGTGCGACCGCCTCATAGGTCTTCAGCAGTTCGGCGGGATCGACCGCGCCGGGCGCGCTGCCGCCGACCGGTGAATTGTAGTGAAAAGTGACGCCTTCGGCTTCCATCTGCGCGACGCGGCGGTCGATGACATGCTTTTCCATCTTGAAGTCGGGAATGCCGTAGCGCATCAACCCGCCAGCCTTGCCGGCCTTCTCGAACAGATGCACGTCATGGCCGGCGCGGGCGAGTTGCTGGGCACAGGCCATGCCGGCCGGACCGGAGCCGACCACGGCGATCTTCTTGCCGGTCTTCACCGGGGCGATCTCGGGCTTCAGCCAGCCGTTTTCCCAGGCCTTGTCGACGATGGCGCATTCGATGGTCTTGATGGTGACGGGGTTGTCGTCGATGTTCAGCGTGCACGACGCCTCGCATGGCGCCGGACAGATGCGGCCGGTGATCTCCGGGAAATTGTTGGTGGAGTGCAGGTTGCGCGACGCCTCTTCCCAGTTGCCGTTATAGACAAGGTCATTCCAGTCCGGGATCTGGTTGTTGACCGGGCAGCCGGGCGTGCCGGGCTGAACCGAGCCGGTGCCGTGGCAATACGGGATGCCGCAATTCATGCAGCGCGCCGCTTGGTCCTTGGTCTCTTTTTCGCTCAGCGGAATGACGAATTCGCCATAGCCCTTGAGGCGCTCGGACACCGGCGCGTAGTTGCGATCGTGACGATCGATTTCGAGAAAACCTGTGATCTTGCCCATACGACTTACTGCCCCAAACCGTCTCTAGCTATTCGTCATTGCGAGGTCGCGGAGGACTGCTTCGCAGTCTTCCCCGACCTCGCAATGACGGCGAGTTTATTCCTGGTGTTACGCCCCGATCGCGATTTTCGGTTCGGCGTCGGCATTGGCCTTCATTTCCTTCAGTGCGCGACGGTACTCTATCGGCATCACCTTGCGGAATTTCGGCAGCCAGCTCTTCCAGTCGGCGAGGATCATCGCTGCCTTGGCCGAGCCTGCATATTTGGCATGGCGCGAGATCAGTACGTGCAGCCGCTCAACGTCCGACGCCAGCAGGTCGGCGAACACGTCGACCTTGCCATGGGCCTCGAGATCACCGCTCTGGTGGAAGCTGTTTTCGGCGATCATCTCCTCCGAAAGCACCGGCTCCAGTTCGACCATCGCCATGTTGCACAGCTTCGCGAAGTCGCCATCCTCGTCGAGGACATAGGCGATGCCGCCGGACATGCCGGCCGCGAAGTTGCGCCCGGTCTTGCCCAGTACCACGACAACGCCGCCGGTCATGTATTCGCAGCAATGATCGCCAGCGCCTTCGACCACCGCGATGGCGCCGGAGTTACGCACGGCGAAGCGTTCGCCGGCGACGCCGCGGAAGTAGCACTCGCCCTCGATCGCGCCGTACATCACGGTATTGCCGACGATGATCGACTCTTCCGGCACGATGCCGGAATTGGTCGGCGGCCGAACGATGATCTTGCCGCCCGACAGGCCCTTGCCGACATAGTCGTTGGCTTCGCCTTCGAGATCGAAGGTGATGCCGCGCGCCAGCCAGGCGCCGAACGCCTGGCCCGCCGTGCCCTTCATCGACACCTTGATGGTGTCGTCGGGCAGGCCGGCGTTACCGTAGATCCTGGCAATGGTGCCGGACAGCATCGCACCGGCGGAGCGGTTGGTGCTGTTGATCTCGATATCGATCTTGACCGGCGCGCCGCGGTCGATCGCAGGCCCCGCCTGCGCGATCAGCGTACGGTCGAGCACGGCCTCGAGGTGATGGTCCTGGGTCTCCGAGTGGTAGATCTTCTGGCCGGGCAGTTCGGGCTGGCGCACGAACAGCTTGGAGAAGTCGAGTCCCTTGGCCTTCCAGTGCGAGACCAGCGCGCTCTGGTCGAGCATCTGCACCTGGCCGACCATCTCGTTGAAGCTGCGGTAGCCGAGCGTCGCCATGATCTCGCGAACTTCCTCGGCGACGAAGAAGAAGTAGTTGATGACGTGTTCGGGCTGTCCGGTGAAGCGCTTGCGCAGCACCGGGTCCTGCGTCGCGACGCCGACCGGGCAGGTGTTGAGATGGCACTTGCGCATCATGATGCAACCGGCCGCGATCAGCGGCGCGGTGGCGAAGCCGAACTCGTCGGCGCCGAGCAGCGCGCCGATCACGACGTCGCGCCCGGTGCGAAAGCCGCCATCGACCTGGACCACGATGCGGCTGCGCAGCCGCTCGCGCACCAGGGTCTGGTGGGTTTCGGCCAGGCCGATTTCCCATGGGGAGCCGGCGTGCTTGATCGAGGTCAGTGGCGAGGCGCCGGTGCCGCCTTCGAAGCCGGCGATGGTGACGTGGTCGGCGCGCGCCTTGGCGACGCCCGCGGCCACGGTGCCGACGCCGATTTCCGACACCAGCTTGACCGAAACCATGCCCGAAGGATTGACGTTCTTCAGATCATAGATCAGCTGCGCGATGTCTTCGATCGAATAGATGTCGTGATGCGGCGGCGGCGAGATCAGGCCGACACCGGGCGTCGAATGGCGCACGGCGGCGATCGTCGCGTCGACCTTGTGGCCGGGCAGCTGGCCGCCTTCGCCGGGCTTGGCGCCCTGCGCCATCTTGATCTGCATCATGTCGGAATTGACGAGATATTCCGTCGTGACGCCAAACCGCCCGGAGGCGACCTGCTTGATCGCCGAGCGCATTGAATCGCCATTGGCCATCGGCTTGTAGCGATCAGACTCCTCGCCGCCTTCGCCGGTGTTCGACTTGCCGCCGATCCGGTTCATCGCGATCGCCAGCGTGGTGTGGGCCTCGCGCGAGATCGAGCCGTAGGACATGGCACCGGTGGCAAAACGCTTGACGATGTCTGCTGCGGATTCGACCTCTTCGAGGGCGATCGGCTTGCGCTTCTCCTGCTCGGCGGTCTTGATCTTGAACAGGCCACGCAGCGTCAGCAGCCGCTCCGACTGCTCGTTGAGAATCTTCGCAAAGGCGCGGTAGCGCTCGAGCGAATTGCCGCGCGCGGCGTGCTGCAGCAGCGACACCGACTCCGCGTTCCAGGCATGGTCCTCGCCACGGGTACGATAGGCGTATTCGCCGCCGACATCGAGCGCGGTCTTGTAGATCTGAATGTCGCCGAACGCCTCGCTGTGGCGACGCACGGTTTCTTCGGCGATCTCGGGCAGGCCGACGCCTTCGATCTGGCTGTGCGTACCGGTGAAATACTTGGCGATGAATTCAGCCTTCAGGCCCACGGCGTCGAAGATCTGCGCGCCGCAATAGGACTGGTAGGTCGAGATGCCCATCTTCGACATCACCTTGAGCAGGCCCTTGCCGATCGACTTGATGTAGCGCTTGACGAGTTCGTAATCCTCCAGCGCGGTCGGCAACTTGTCCTTCATCGCGATGATCGATTCGAAGGCGAGATAGGGATTGATCGCCTCCGCGCCATAACCGGCGAGACAGGCGAAGTGATGCACTTCGCGCGGTTCGCCGGACTCGACCACCAGGCCCACCGACGTGCGCAGGCCGGTGCGGATCAGATGATGATGCACGGCGGCGCAAGCCAGCAGCGACGGAATTGGAATCCGGTCCGAACCGGCCATCCGGTCGGAGAGGATAATGATATTGACGCCTTCGCGCACCGCGCCTTCGGCACGGGCGCACAATTCGTCGAGCACCTGCTCCAGGCCCGACGCGCCAAAGCCGGCGTGGAAGGTCGTGTCGAGCGTGCGCGAGACAAAGTTCGATTCGGCGACGTCGGTGATAGAGCGGATCTTTTCCAGATCGCCGTCGGTGAGGATCGGCTGTTTGACCTCGAGGCGCTTGGTGCTGGTGGTGCCGCCCTTCAGGTCGAACAGGTTCGGCCGCGGCCCGATGATCGAGACCAGGCTCATTACCAGCTCTTCGCGGATCGGATCGATCGGCGGATTGGTGACCTGCGCGAAGTTCTGCTTGAAATAGGTGAACAGCGGCTTCGGCTTGTCGGACAGCGCCGAGATCGGCGTATCAGTGCCCATCGAGCCCGAGGCTTCCTCACCCAAGGCGGCCATCGGCGTCATCAGGATCGAAACGTCTTCCTGGGTATAGCCGAACGCCTGCTGCCGATCGAGCAGCGGCAGGTTCGAGCGCAGGCCCTTGGCCGGCGCGTCGGGCAGTTCCTCCAGCATGATCTGGGTCTTGTTCAGCCACTCGCGGTACGGATGGCTGGAGGCCAGCGATGCCTTGATCTCGTCGTCGGGAATCAGGCGGCCCTGCTCGAGATCGACCAGCAGCATCTTGCCGGGCTGCAGACGCCACTTGGTGATGATGTCCTCTTCCGGAATCTTCAACACGCCCATTTCGGACGCCATCACGATGCGGTCGTCGCGGGTGACGAGATAGCGCGCCGGCCGCAGGCCGTTGCGGTCGAGCGTGGCGCCGATCTGGCGTCCGTCGGTGAAGGCGAGCGCGGCCGGGCCGTCCCACGGCTCCATGATCGCGGCGTGATATTCGTAGAAGGCGCGCCGCTGCTCATCCATCAAGGGATTGCCGGCCCAGGCTTCTGGAATCATCATCATCACAGCGTGCGGCAGCGAATAGCCGCCCTGCACCAGGAATTCGAGGCCGTTGTCGAAGCAAGCGGTGTCGGACTGGCCCTCATAGGAGATAGGCCAGAGACGGCTGATGTCCTTGCCATACAGCTTGGAGTGGATCGAGGCCTGCCGCGCCGCCATCCAGTTGGTGTTGCCGCGCAGCGTGTTGATCTCGCCATTATGCGCGACCATGCGATAGGGATGCGCCAGCGACCAGGTCGGGAAGGTGTTGGTGGAGAAGCGCTGATGTACCAGCGCCAGCGCGCTCTCGAAATCATGTTCGTGCAGATCGGCATAATAGCTGCCGAGCTGGTCGGCGAGGAACATGCCCTTGTAGATCACGGTGCGGCACGACAACGAGCAGGCGTAATAGCCGGCGAGGCCGCGGTCGCGACGCTGGTAGATCGCTTGCGAGATCGACTTGCGCAGGATGTACAGCCGGCGCTCGAAATCATCCTCCTTCATGACGGTATCGCCGCGACCGATGAACACCTGCATGTTGGCGGGTTCGGTCGGCTTGACGGTCTCGCCGAGCGACGAATTGTCGGTCGGCACTACGCGCCAGCCCAGCAGGGTCAGGCCTTCGGCCTTGATCTGGTCGGCGATGATCCCCTTGATGACCTGGCGCCACGCGGTGTCGCGCGGCATGAACAGCGCGCCCACGGCGTATTCGCCGGGGGCGGGCAGGGTAAAGCCGAGCTCGGCGGTCTTGCGGGCAAAGAAAGCGTGCGGAATCTGCACCAGAATACCAGCGCCGTCGCCGAAGCGCGGATCGGCACCGGTCGCGCCACGGTGTTCAAGATTGCACAGGATGCTGATCGCGTCCGCCACGATCTGGTGTGATTTCTTGCCCTTGATGTTGGCGATGAAGCCGACGCCACAGGCGTCCTTCTCCTGCGAAGGGTCGTAAAGACCCAGCGCGGGCGGGCGCCAGCTATGCAGTTCGCGGGCGAATTCAGCCGGTTTCAACGCCGAGTCCGCCGCCAGCGCATCGGTTTCGATCAAGTGGCGCTCGTGCTGTGACTCGCTCATCTTCGTCCTCTCAAACCCCGTGGGGTTTTGCCAAATCCGTCGGCGCACCTTGGGCGGTCGCGGAACCCCCTAGGGCCACCGCTCGCGCGCCGCGAGCCTCGATTTAAGAATGTAGACTGTGATGCCCATCGTCCGCGGTGGCCACCCAAGTTCCGTCATTTCGGGCGCCTCTACCAAGAGGCCGGCACCCGCATACGTTGCAAGCCCTGTGCCGGGTATGCCACATAAATAGAGACAGTAATGCTGTCCTAACACTGACTCTGCCAAATTTTTTTCTATCACACAAGCGCCGGCAAGTCCGCGCCGAACATGCGCATTCAGGCAGCCAAAACGCGTTGTAATGCGAGTTTGCGGCATTCGGTGCCGCGATCCGGCCAAAGCGCTGCCCAATTTGACGATCAGCCTCTGCCCTGTCCATCCGTTTGTCCGGTGGGTGCGTTGCACCGCCGCGCGGGTGGACAGGGCGTGGACCAGGATCTGGCCACGCTCCGGGCGCGGGGGCGTTCATGGAGCATGCAATGAAATATCTTCTGGGATGGGCGGCCTCGCTCGGCATGGCGGTCACGGCCGCCGCGGCGCAGGCCCAATCGCTGCCGCCGATGAAGAGCGATCTTCCACCATTTGTCCATATTTCTGATGTTGGCGGTCCCTATGCGGCGATACCACCCAGCTATGGCGACGGTTACGCGCGCTTCGCGCCGCCAATTCTGCCGCCGCGGGAGATCTACGCCATCCTGCGCGAAAGTGGCTTTTCGCCGCTCGGCGCGCCGCGGCAGCGTGGACTCGTCTATACCGTTTCGGCGATCGACCGGGATGGTGAGGATGGCCGGATGGATCGATGCCCGCAGCGGCCGTATCCTGCGCTTCATGCCGGCATGGCGCATGGGCGACCGGATGGGCAACGAGATGGTGACGCGCTACGGCCCGGCTGGCCCGCCGCTCGATCTTCCGCAGTATCGGCGTGCGCCGCCGCTTCCGGTGCCCTTGCCCAGGATTGCCAACCGGACGCCAGGCGTCCCGTTGCCAAAGGCGCCACCGGTTCGCGCCGTGGCAAGACCAGCCAAGCCGGTGGTCGCGCCGGTCACCGTCGCCGTTCCGCCGGCGCCACCGGCCGCCGCCGCGGCGCCCGCCGAACAATCCGCTGTGGTCACGCCAAAGCCAGGCGAGGTGCGCGTGATCCCCCTCACCGCGGCCCCCGCCGCTCCGCCCGCCGATGCCAAACCCACTGAAACCAGACCCATTGAAACCAAGCCCGCCGAAACCGCGGCCCCTTCGGTGCAGGGGCTGGAGTGAGGTAGCGTGGTCCCGACGGTCGTCCTTGCTCAGGCGGGGACGACCTTGACGTTGGCGGCCTTGATGCCGGGCGGGCCGCGCATCACCATGCCGGCATGGCCGCGGCACATTATACCGTTGGCGTCTTCAGTCGCCGTTTAGCTTTGTCTGATAAGTATTATATTATGCATAATGGTACCTCATCACGCTTGATCTGGGCTCCCGCGGTCGGCTTGTTGCTCATCAGCTGGCTCGCCATCGCCGGCCTGTCGCTGCAGACCCGGCCCGATGCCGAGGTGATCGCGGTGCTGTTTCCACCATGGTGGAATTCTCAACAGATCTTCGGTGCGGCGGCGGCGGCCAGCGCCACGGTTGTGCGACTGACCGGCGTCTCCACGCTGCTGATTGTTCGCCCGGACGACCATGATGGTCTGGCGCGGCTGCGTCGCGCCGGCGTCTTGCTGGCTTTTGACCCTCAGGCAATTGCTGCCTGCCTTAATATTAAAACCAAGGACATTTGACGATGACGACAGAAAGCCAAGGCCTGCACGCGCTTCGCGAAACCGCCAGCAAGACGCTGATCACGCTACTCTGGTTGCACGTCGCCGTCGCCGCCATGATCGGGCTGGCGCTCGGTCGGGAGGTGGTCGGGCCGGTGCTTTTCGCGGCCATGCTGGCCGGCGCCGCGACATTGTCGTGGCGGACCGCCGGCAACGGATCTTCAACCCGCCTGGTGGTAGCGGTCGCGGTGATCGGCGGCGCTTCGCTGTTCACCTATCAGCTGTCGGGAAATGCATGGCAGATCGATACCCACATGTATTTCTTCGCGTCGCTGGCTTGTCTGGTCGCCTATTGTGACTACCGCGCCGTGATCGCGGGCACTGCCGCGGTGGCGCTGCACCATCTGATGCTGAACTTCATCGTTCCGGCGGCGATCTTCCCCGGCGGCGCCGACTTCGGCCGGGTCGTGCTGCATGCGCTGGTGCTGATCATGGAAGCCGGCGTGCTGGTATGGCTGGCGCACCAGCTCGAAGTGTTGTTCGCCACGACCGAGCAGAAGACCGCTGAGGCGGATGCCGCCAATGCCGCCGAGGCCCGCGGCCGCGCTGAAAATGCCGAAGCCGAGCGCCGCCTGAAGGCAGAGTCGGACGCGGCGATGCGCCAGTTGGCGACCGATTTCGAACGCAAGGTGGGCCATATCATCACCGCCGTGGCGGTCGCCTCGGGCGAGATGCAGGGCATGTCGTCGTCGATGAGCAACAACAGTACGG
The DNA here is from genome assembly GCF_025356345.1 of Tardiphaga sp. GTDB lineage: Bacteria > Pseudomonadota > Alphaproteobacteria > Rhizobiales > Xanthobacteraceae > Tardiphaga. Next base: position 46,047 of record NZ_JANXTC010000393.1, on the reverse strand, counting down.
AGGCGGCCCGGCAGACGGCGGCCGCGGCCGCGGCCTCGACCCAGGCCTCGCTCAATGTCGGCACGGTGGCGTCCGCCGCCGAGGAACTGACCGCCTCGATCACCGAAATCGCCCGACAGGCGGCGCGCTCGGCGGAAGTCGCCGGCAAGGCCACCGAGGAAGCGCGCCGGACCAATGAGGTGGTCAATGGGCTGGTGCTGGGCACCGACAAGATCGGCGAGGTCGTGACGCTGATCCAGAGCATCGCCAGCCAGACCAATCTGCTGGCGCTGAACGCCACCATCGAGGCGGCGCGTGCCGGCGAGCACGGTCGCGGCTTTGCGGTGGTTGCCAGCGAGGTCAAGGCGCTGGCCAACCAGACCGCCAAGGCCACCGAGGAAATCGCGCAGCAGATCCAGGCAATTCAGAACGCCACCGGCGAGGCCGTCACCGCGATCGCCGGCATTGGCGGCACCATCGCCGAGATCAGCGAAATTTCCAACGCCATCGCCGCCGCGGTCGAACAACAGGGCGCCGCGACCAGCGAGATTGCCGGCAATGTACAGCAGGCGGCCAGCGGCACCAGCGAGGTCAGCGCCAATATCGCCGGCGTCGCCCAGACTTCCAGCGAGGCCGGCGTCGCGGCCTCGCGGCTGCTGGACGCGGCCAATGGTTTGTCGTCGCAGTCGACGATGCTGAAATCGGAAGTCGACCAATTCCTCGGATCGGTTCGCGCGGCTTGATCGCAAAAAATGCGCCCCGGTTCCCGGGGCGCATGCTTATTGGCAACGTAAGATAACCAGCTTCTTACGCGGCGACCTGCTCGGCGGAGCCTTCGACGATTTTCGGCGCCGCAACCGCACTGGTGGTGCTGATCGGAATGCTGCGCGGCTTCTTGGCTTCCGGAATCTCGCGGACGAGATCGACATGCAGCAGGCCGTTCTCCAGCGAGGCATTTTTTACCTGCACGAAGTCGGCGAGCTGGAAAGCCCGCTCGAAGGCGCGGGCCGCGATGCCACGGTACAATACCTCGGCCTGCGGCGCGGCGTTCTCGTTGGCGGCCTTTTCGCCCTTGATCGTCAGGGTATTTTCCTTGGCGACGATCGAGAGTTCATTGGCGGCAAAGCCGGAGACGGCGACGCTGATGCGGTAGTCGTTCTCGCCGGTGCGCTCGATGTTGTAGGGCGGATAGCCGGGTGCGCTGTTGTCCGCAGTCTGGCCAGACTGGTCGAGCAGCGAGAACAGCCGATCGAAACCGACGGTGGAACGGTAGAACGGGGTCAGATCATAGGTACGCATGGTAGTCCTCCATTGAGCGACTGATTGAAGCAAACCCGCCCGCCATCGGGCCGGGCTTTCATGGCGTGCAGCCTAGATCAGGCCTGCACGAAGGTGATATGGGAGGGGGCAGGCGGCTCGCAAGAGGTCTCCAACGAAGCTTTTTTCGCGCCGCAGCCCTTGATTTCCAGCGATTTTCACCCAGCCGGTCCGCTCATGACGCTTGTCTCGATTCCCGCCAACCCGGTTCCGGACAACGTCGTCAGCGGCACCATCAAGACCCCCGACGGCGCCGAATTGCGGTTCGCGCGCTGGGCGCCGCCGGCTGGCCGCCGGGGCACGGTCTGCGTCTTTGCCGGTCGCGGCGAATGCATCGAGAAATATTTCGAGACCGTGCGCGACCTGCGCGATCGTGGTTTCGCGGTGGCGATGATCGACTGGTGTGGCCAGGGCCATTCTTCGCGGCAGTTGCGCGATCCGCGCAAAGGCTATGTCCACGACTTCGCTGATTACGAGATCGACGTGGAAACCTTCGTGCAGCAGATCGTACTGCCGGATTGCCCGCCACCCTATTTCGCGCTGGCGCATTCGATGGGCGGCGCGGTGATGCTGCGGATTGCCCATGCCGGCAAGCGCTGGTTCGACCGCATGGTGCTGTCGGCACCGATGATCGACCTGCCGGGCCGCAGCACCAGCTTTCCGGTGCGCGCGCTGCTGCGGGGGATGCGGTGGACCGGGCAGGGCGGCAATTACGTGCCCGGCGGCGGCGGCACGCTGGTCGGCAACTCGCCGTTTGTCAGCAACCAGTTGACCGGCGATCCCGTGCGCTATGCGCGCAATGCCGCGATCCTCGAGGAGGACCCGACGCTCGGCATCGCCTCGCCGACGGTGGCCTGGGCGGATGCCGCCTTCAAGGCGATGCATGAATTTCGCGAGGCCAGCTACCCGGTGAAGATCCGGCAGCCGATCCTGATGATGGCGGCGAGCCAGGACACCGTGGTGTCGACGCCTGCGATCGAGGAGTTCGCTTATCATCTGCGCGGCGGCTCGCATCTGGTGATCGCCGGATCGCGCCACGAGATCCTGCAGGAGCAGGACCGCTACCGGCAGCAGTTCTGGGCCGCGTTCGACGCCTTCGTTCCGGGTACACCGCTTTTCAAGTAGCAGGATATCTCGCCATGCTCGGCATCCATTCGCTCTGGCTGTTCGTGCTGTCCGGACTGCTGCTCAACATCACGCCGGGGCCGGACACGGCCTATATCGTCGGGCGTAGCGTGCAGGTTGGCTGGCGCGGCGGGGTCGCGGCGGCGATGGGCATCAGTGCCGGGTGCCTGGTGCATGTATTCGCGGCGGCGATCGGTTTGTCGGCGGTGCTGGCGGCGTCGTCCGTTGCCTTTACGGTCGTGAAATGGATTGGCGCGGCCTATCTGCTCTATGCCGGCGTGCGGATGTTGCTCTCGCATGCGCCGTCGCTGTCGCCGGAGGCCGCGTCCGGGCCCCGCGGGCTGACGATGCGGCAGATCTTCTGGCAGGGCGTGCTGACCAACGCGCTGAATCCGAAGGTGGCGCTGTTCTTCCTGGCGTTCCTGCCACAATTCGTCGGGGCGGATGCGCCGAGCAAGGCTCTGGCTTTCATCGCGCTCGGTCTGATTTTCATCGGCACCGGCACGGCGTGGAATCTCGGTATGGCGGCATTCGCGGCGAAGGCGGCTGGCAGGGTCCGGCGGTCGTCGCGCGCATTGCTCTGGCTGAACCGCGCGCTCGGCGGCATGTTTGTCCTGCTCGGAATACGCATGGCGATGCTGCAGAACCGGTAGCGCTATTTCAAGAACGCATAGGTCGCATTGCCGGTGAGATAGATTCCGAGCAGCAGCATCGCGACCAGAAACCAGCGGCGGAATGCTTCCGGCTGTAGTCGCGACCGCACCGCCTGGCCGACAAACATGCCGGCAAAGGCCGCGGCCATGCCGACCAGTCCGGGCAGAGCGGTGGACGCATTGAGCACACCCGCGCTGGACAGATTGAAGGCCTGCGCCAGCGTTGCCACGGTGAAGTAGACCCCGAGCGCCTGTACCAGTTCGTCCTTCTCCATGCCGATTGACTGCATGAAGGGCATCGAGGGGATCACCTGGATCCCGGTGGCGGCCGCGATCGCCCCGGTAATCAGGCCGACAACGCCACCAACCCATCCTTCATGGGCCGTCGCCACGATAAATTGAAATTTGACCAGGCTGACGATGGCGTAGATCACCAGCAGGATGCCGAGCACGATCGGCGCGTAGCGTGCGTAGGGGCCGATCATAAGTCCGCCACACGACCAAATCGCCACCGCGGTACCCAGCATCAGCGGCCACAGCCGCCGGATGATGTCGCGCAGATAGGGGCCGACGAACGTCTGCCAGATATTGGTAAAGATGGCAGGGGCGATGACAATGGCCAGCGCTTGCACCGGCGGCATGGCGACGGCGAGCAGGCCCATCGACACCGTTGGCAGACCCAGGCCGATGACGCCCTTGACGAAGCCGGCCAGCGCGAACGCCGCGGCAATCAGAATGATCATCGAATCGGGCATGGCGACATCTTGGCCGATCCCCGAACAAGGCACAATCTGGCGGCGCCCCGGCTGGCCGGCGGTACTGTCCACCAGCCGTGCGACATGCCGGAATGAAACCAGTCGCAGTTCAGGTCAGCGTGGCGGAATGATCGATCAGGGTCTGGTAGCACTCGCAGGACACGCGCTCCAGCGCCGGACGATCGACGATCTTGATGACGCCGCGGGAATAGGAGATGACGCCGTCACTTTGCAGCTTGCCGGCCACCTCGGTCACCGAGGTGCGCCGGACACCAAGCATTTCCGCCAGCAATTCCTGGGTCAGCCCGACGACGTCGGTGCCGGCGCGATCAGCCGATTGCAGCAGCCAGCGTGCGAAGCGGGCCTCTACCGGATGCAAGGCATTGCAGGCAGCGGTGATGCGGGCCTGGGTCAGCAGCACCTCATTGTAATGGATGCATATGTTGCGCAGCGGCTCGCTACCAGCGACGACCTTGCGGAAATTGGACGAGGAGATCTTGCTGGTTGTCGTCGGCAACTGTACGACGACGCGTACCATCAATTTGTAGAGGCCGAGACCAGCCATCGCACCTACCACGCCCTCGCGGCCGACGGTGGCGGTTTCGATCGCCTTGCCATCCCTCATCACGGCCAGCAGCGACAGCATGCCGTTGTGCGGGAAGTAGATCTGGTCGACCTCGTCGCCGGTCTCGAGCAACACGAGATTCTGCGGGAACGTGGACGTCGTTAAATGCGGCGCGAGCAATGCAAAATGTTCACGAGGTAATGAGGCGAGTAAGCGATTGCCCATTGGGTCAAGATGCGAAAAAGTCAAAGGTGATTACCTACCCGATCGGTCGGGCGTATTTCCGCAGGGGTGAGAAGAGCGCTCCGAGATAGCGTTCTGCGGGAACCCATTGATATAAGAAGCATAGTGGGCGTTTGTCGGTACGGTACCGGTCTTAGAGGCACTCAAGATTGCAACCCGAAAAAGGCAATAGCCAATTGTGCTGCAATGGATAGCGACGCGGCGGATGATGAGTAGGCAAAGTTTATTTTGTCGGGGAGCGTACGAATCTCGCTTTTTTTACGAATTTCCGCAAGAATAAGTCTTTTTTAGGACTCGCGCTGCGCGTGTCCGCGTGGCTGATCCAGCGTCAGCGGTTGAGTCGTTTCAGCGCCGCTTCGTGAACGCGGGGATCACCGGCCGCGACAATGCGCCCGCCACCTTGCGCGGGCTTTCCTTCCCACGTCGTCACCACGCCACCGGCGCCGGTGATGATCGGAATCAGGGCGGCGATATCGTAGGGCTTTAGATCGGTTTCGATGACGAGGTCGACATGGCCGGCGGCCAGCATGCAGTAGGAATAGCAATCGCCGCCGTAGCGGCTGAGCCGGACGTCTTGCTCGACCGCATGGAAGATGTCGCGGTCGCTGTCATTCATCAGCCGCGGGCTGGTGGTGAACATCACAGCCTCGCCGAGCGCAGCGCAGCGCCGCGCTGCCAGCTTGCGGTCACCGCTGGGCCCCTGGTAGCGCGCCGAGCCGCTGTCGCCGCTGAAGCGTTCGCCGATATAGGGCTGATGCATCATGCCGTAGACCGGGGTGCCCCGGTGTAGCAACGCGATCAGCGTGCCCCAGATCGGGAAGCCGGAGATGAAGGACTTGGTGCCGTCGATCGGATCCAGTACCCAGACATATTCAGCGTCTTCGCGTTCGCTGCCAAATTCCTCGCCGACGATGCCGTGCTGGGGAAAGTTCGACTTGATCAGCCGGCGCATCACCGCCTCCGCGGCGCGGTCGGCCTCGGTCACGGGATCGAAATCGTAGCTGCTCTTGTTGTCCACGCTCAGCGAGGTCCGAAAAAACGGTGCGATGGTCTCGCCGGAGGCCGTCGCCAGTCGGCCGATGAAGGCAGTAAAATCAATGACCGTCACGGCTGCATCCTTTGCGGTACCGGTTTTCGCCGGGACTCGTGCCCGACCTTGGGCTCGCCGCCTGCTATACCGCGTGGTGTCGCTGGCCGCATCTCCGATCGCAACAATCCGAGCGGATTTTCGCGGGCGCATAAGTAAATGAATCGCGTTTCGATTTCCCCAACGCATCCCCCAACGTTCGTCAAAAGTGCATAATTAAATGAATATTGGTTCACTACTAAAGATCAATCACGTTTTCGTCATTTCTTCAAGCCTCTGATATCATTGGCCAATAGTCTCGATTGCGTGCCAATTTGGCCTGTCACCTATGCAAAATTTGCATGAAGAAATCGAGGAAAACTCTTGCTCTTTGTGCGTCGCGGCCGCATATTGTTGCGGTGCGGTAACGCCTCGCGTTATCGCTGCCCTCCTTGGGCGTTTCCTCCCTAGACTTGGGCCGCTTGCCAACGCAAGCGGCCCTTTTTTCTGTCGGAGGGGCGTGCTGCGATGATTAGTGCGCCCGGCTCGAAGCCGCGGTCGATGCATCCGTGTAACACCCCGACAGCCTCGGATGTGAATGACGGGAATCGCCGCGGGCGAAAGGCCATCCGGAGCCGGCTGAGAGGCCGGGCCGTTTGCCATCATGCGTGGCCGATCATTTCAGTGACGTATTGATGTCGCCGAATTTGGAATTGAGGGTGGTGCCAAGGCCCTGAACGGCGGCAATGATCACCAGCGAAATCCCGGCGGCAATCAGGCCATATTCGATGGCGGTGGCGCCCGACTCGTCGGCCCAGAATCTTGCAAGAACGCGTTTCATAAAACCTCCTGAAAAGTTGTGCGATTGTTTTTCGCACTCGGAGGTTGATTTATAATATCTAAGGTTGAGTGAATTTCGACGGTAAAATTTTGCCGTTCAGGAGGGGGGACTGAAGCGCTGCAGCGACTGGCGGTTGACGAAGTCCTGGGGTTCGAAACCGAAAGTTTTCACAACCATTGGTTGCGTTCTGATGATGACAGCCGCGGCAGCCGACTGCGATCCGGCCTGACGCATGATGTGGTTGCTGGCGCGACAATTGTTCGGAGGAGGTCGGGGAAACGGAAGCGATCCGGCTATTCGGCGGCGGCCTGGAAAGGTCCCAGCTCGGTCAGTGGCACCGCGGCCAACGCATCCGCCAGCACCGTAAAATCAGCCGCGATCTGGTCGAACCGTGCGGTGCGCTCGCGGCGCCGTTCGTCCATATAGATCGCGCGGTTGAGCTCGATCTGGATGGCGTGCAGGCCGCTGGCCGGGTTGCCGTAATGTTCAGTGATGAAACCGCCGGCATAGGGCTTGTTCCGCCCCAGCGAATAGCCAAGCCTGCCAAAGGTGGATTCCACCACATCGACGAGGACGCCGGCGCAACTGGTGCCGTAGCGGTCGCCGATCACCACGTCGGGCCGGCGCGGCTCGTCGCGAGAAATCCCGATCGAGGGCATCGAATGGCAGTCCACCACGATCGCGGTGCCGAATGCCTGGTGTGCCTTGTTGATCAGCCGGCGCAGTCCGCGATGATACGGCTTGTACAGCGTCTCGATGCGGGCGAGGGCATCATCGACATCCAGCCGTTCGCGATAGATCTCCTGGCCGTCGCCGACGACCCGCGGAATTGTCCCCAACCCGCCGGCGACGCGCATCGAGCGGGTGTTGGCAAAGCTGGGCAGCCGTCCGGTGAACATTCGCGGGTCGAGCTCGTAGGGCTCGCGGTTGACGTCCACATAAGAGCGCGGAAAATGCACACGCATGACGGGAAAACCACGGTCGCTCAGGCCAACAATCAATTCGTCCATGAACGAATCTTCGGAGCGCCGCAGCGCCACCACGTCGATGCGCGACGCGCTGAGGAATTCCGCGGGATAGACTGAGCCCGAATGGGGAGAGTTGAAGATAATCGGCGCGCGCCACTGCGCGGGCTCGACAATCTCGAAGGGGGGCGACAGGTCACCGTCAGGCTGGGTCATCGGTCGGACGTCATCCCTCGACTACGATCACGCCGCAAACTCGGCCTGGCGCGAGATCGCTGTTTATGAGGGCGTATTGTCGGTAACCCATCGCGATCTGCCAAGTGAAATCGGCCGTCGAAAAAACAATTCGACCGTTGTGTTCGCACTAAAGTACCACCCGTGCCGATTGAGATGGCATCCGGCGCGTCGTCATGGGACAAAGTGTTGCGAGCCTGAGCACGGCCTTCACCCGAAATTTACCAGAGCTCAGGCTTAGTGTTCGCACAGGTCCTCTCATTGGGTTCGACGTCCAACCGCCATGCACAAGATTCTCCTTGCCGAAGACGACAACGATATGCGGCGCTTCCTGGTCAAGGCGCTGGAAAACGCCGGTTTTCAGGTCTCGTCCCATGATAACGGGCTATCCGCCTATCAGCGATTGCGCGAGGAGCCGTTTGAAATGCTTCTTACCGACATCGTGATGCCGGAGATGGACGGCATCGAACTGGCGCGTCGCGCCAGCGAACTCGACCCCGACATCAAGATCATGTTCATCACCGGCTTCGCAGCCGTGGCGCTGAATTCGGATTCGGATGCGCCGAAGAACGCCAAGGTGCTTGCCAAGCCGGTTCACCTGCGTGAGTTGGTCAGTGAAGTGAACAAGATGCTGGCGGCCTGAGGCAAGTCCGCTTTTTTTGAAAAGAGACAGGGATTGGCGCTTCGGCGTCCTTGCCTGTCTCAACCTGACCCGGTATACGGACCGCACCCGTAAGGACTGGACTTAGGGCGCGTAGCTCAGCGGGAGAGCACCTCGTTGACATCGAGGGGGTCACAGGTTCGATCCCTGTCGCGCCCACCATCCAAACCCCACCCCACCCCGCTCACGTTAGCCACCCCGGTTTCACCACCAGCTTTGGCGGTGTGCCGACGTGTAGGGGACGGGCGAATCGCCGTGAACGCATGGTCCGGTGTCTTCCCGCTTCGCACTGCCCAAAAGAATGATATTCTATATGTCTCGCCACGCCGGCAAGGCTGGCCTATATCTTGCCTCGCAACGGGATAACTTTGTGGAAAGAGACCCTGCATGAAGCGGCCGGTAATCGGCGTGATCGGTAACTCCTATCGCATCGAGAACCGCTTTTCGGTGCAGATGGTTGGCGAGGCGAATTTGCGCGCGGTGGCCGAGGTGGCAAACGCGCTGCCTCTGATGTTTGCCGGCATCCCGGAAGTGTCTGACATCAGTGCCCTGCTTGGCGTCGTCGACGGGATCGTGCTGACCGGCGCCCGTGCCAATGTCCACCCGACCCGGTTCGGCGTCGAACCGCATGTTCGTCACGAGCCCTATGACAATGCCCGCGACGCCGTGGCGCTGGCGCTGTGCGAAGCCTGCGTCGATTTGGGAGTGCCGATTTTTGGTATCTGCCGCGGCCTGCAAGAAATGAATGTCGCCTTTGGTGGTTCGCTGCATCCTGAAATCCGCGAAATCCCGGGGCGAATCAACCATCGCATGCCACGACTCGATAGCGGCGAAATCCATCCCGATCCGGCCGTCGTCTTCGCCGACCGTCATCGGGTGCATCTGACGCCGGATGGCATCTTCGCGCGACTGATCGGCCGGGATACGATCGCGGTGAATTCGCTTCATGGCCAGGGGATCGACCATCCCGGCAGGCGGGTCGTCATTGAGGGTATCGCCGACGACGGCACCATCGAGGCGATTCGCATTGCCGACGCGCCGGGTTTTGCGCTGGGTGTGCAGTGGCACGCCGAATATGACCCGCAGCTGAACCCGATCAACCGGGCGCTGTTTCAGGCTTTTGGCGCCGCGGTCGTGGCGCACCAGAACAGCAACTGACCTTGAAGGCTTCGCGTTCGTTTCAATGCTGCGCTGGATCGCGCGGCATTTGTCCAGAAATTCGGCGGCCTGTTCGTGCCGGCCATTCCCAGCGAGATCAACCCCATCGCCGGCAGCGCAATAATTGGCCCCGGTGCCGATCCGCGGCACCAGCTTGAAGCCGATCACGACGATGATGCGCCGTACAACAAAAAGATCAGCGTCATCAAGGTAACGATGACCCGGCCGGACTATTCGCCGACGTTGCGGCGCGTGCGGCGACGACGTCGCAGGGGGCATGAAGGGCGTTGCTCATCACCGGGATTTACCGTGCTGCGACATCCCCGACAAACCACCTTCCGTACAATTCCGTTTTGGCCCCGATTGTGCAAGCATCCCGAACGGCGGACCGGGGCGCTCATCCCAAAGTGGCAGGCGGCCGGTCCGGGTTGAACAGTTGAGGAGAGGGTACATGAAACGCATTCACCTATTGGGCACCGTGGTCGCCATGGCGATCTGCGCGGGGCAGGCTCAGGCGCAGGAGCTGACCGGTACCTTGAAGAAGATCAAGGACACCGGTGCGATCACTATCGGTTTCCGCGATTCGTCGGTGCCGTTCTCCTATCTGGATGACAATCAGAAGCCGGTCGGCTTCGCGATGGACATCTGCTACAAGATCGTCGACGCCGTGAAAGCCGACCTCAAGCTCGAGAAGCTCGAGGTCAAGCTGAACCCGGTGACCTCCGCGACCCGCATTCCGCTGATCGCCAACGGCACCGTCGATCTCGAATGCGGTTCGACCACCAATAATGTCGATCGCCAGAAGCAGGTTTCCTTCACCAACACCCACTTCCTGACCGCCAGCCGCTTCGTCTCGAAGAAGTCCAGCAAGCTCAGCGCGATCGATGACCTCAAGGGCAAGTCGGTGGTCTCCACCTCCGGTACCACCAATATCAAGCAGCTCACTGAAGCCAACGCCGCGCGCAACCTCGGCATCAACATCATCGCCGCCAAGGACCATGCCGAAGCCTTCCTGATGGTCGAGACCGATCGCGCCGTCGCCTTCGTGATGGACGATATCCTGCTCGCCAGCCTCGCCGCCGGCTCCAAGGATCCGACCGGATACGTCATCTCCAAGGATGCGTTCTCCAAGCCCGAGCCCTATGGCATCATGCTGCGCAAGGACGACGTGCCGTTCAAGAAGGTCGTCGATGGCGCGACCGCCGCGCTGTACACCAGTGCCGATGGCAAGAAGCTGTACGACAAGTGGTTCACCCAGGCGATTCCGCCCAAGGGCCTGAACCTGAACGTGCCGATGGGCACCGAGCAGACCAAGGCGTTTGCCAAGCCCTCCGATTCGGCTGATCCCGACGCCTACGCGATGTAACGACGACCACTGCCCATGCAATGGCCCAGCCATTGCATGGGTTCCGGCCAAGGCGCACGTCGCGGGGGACAGTCGTGAATTATAACTGGAATTGGGGAATCTTCTGGGAGCAGACGCCTGAAGCGACCGGCACTTATTTCAGCACGCTGATGAGCGGGCTGGGGGTGACGATCCTGACCGCGATCTGCGCCTGGACCATTGCCTTCGTGATCGGCTCGCTGATCGGCATCATCCGTACCTTGCCATCGAAATGGCCGGTGTTTCTCGGCAACGCCTATATCGAGATGTTCCGCAACATTCCGTTGCTGGTGCAGCTGTTCATCTGGTTTTTCGTCGTTCCCGAATTGCTCCCGCAGGATCTCGGCACCTGGGTCAAGCAGCTGCGTAACGGTCCGTTTTACACGGCGGTGATCGGCATCGGGCTGTATATGTCGTCGCGCGTCGCCACCCAGGTCAGCGCCGGCATCAATTCGCTGCCCAAGGGGCAGCGCATGGCCGGCACCGCGATCGGCCTCACCACCGTGCAGACCTATCGCTACATTCTGCTTCCGCTGGCCTACCGCGTGATCTTTCCGCCGCTGACCTCCGAATTCCTCAACACCATCAAGAACACCGCGGTGGCGCTGACCATCGGCGTGCTGGAACTGACGGCGCGGGCGCGCTCGATGCAGGAGTTCTCGTTCCAGGTCTTCGAGGCCTTCACCGCCGCGACCGTCATCTACCTCGCGCTCAGCGCGGTGGTGACGATCGGGATGCGTTATGCGGAGAAGCGTCTCGTCATCCCCGGCTTCAACGGGGGTAAGGCGTGATGTTCAGCGATTTCGATTTCAACGTCATCTGGCGCAGCCTTCCCTATCTGTTCCAGCAGGGCATGACCTTCACGCTGACGCTGACGGTGATCGCCACCGTCGGCGGTTTGATCCTCGGCACGCTGGTCGCCCTGATGCGGCTGTCGTCGAACAGTGTGCTGTCGACCTTCGCGGCGAGCTACGTCAATTTGATGCGCTCGCTGCCGCTGGTGCTGGTGATCTTCCTGTTCTACTTCCTGATGCCCTATATCGGGCAATGGATCATGCGCGCCGACCAGCCGGTGCAGGTCGGCGCCTATTCGTCGACCATCATCACCTTCACGCTGTTCGAGGCGGCGTACTTCTCCGAGATCATGCGCGCCGGCATCCAGTCGATTCCGCGCGGGCAGGTGATGGCCGGCTACGCCATCGGCCTGAACTACCGCGAGGTGATGCGCTACGTGGTGCTGCCGCAGGCCTTCCGCAACATGCTGCCGGTGATCTTTACCCAGACCATCGTGCTGTTCCAGGACACTTCGCTGGTCTACGTGCTGTCGATCACCGACTTCCTGGGCGCCGCGTCCAAGGTGGCGCAGCGCGACGGCCGCCTTACTGAAATGTATCTGTTCGCGGCGGTGGTCTATTTCGTGATCTGCTTTACCGCGTCGTTCTTCGTGAAGCGGCTGGGCAAGCGCATCAGCATCATCCGCTAGTCCATCTGAGCCTTATCCGTGTCTCCAACATCCGGTCGATCCCCATGCCCATGATCACCATCGACAATGTCAGCAAGTGGTACAACCCGACCTTTCAGGTGCTGAAGAACTGCACCACCGCCGTCGACAAGGGCGAGGTGGTAGTGGTTTGTGGCCCGTCGGGATCGGGCAAGTCGACGCTGATCAAGACCGTGAACGCGCTGGAGCCGGTGCAGGAAGGCACCATTACCGTGGACGGGCTCAACGTCACCACCATGAAAAAGGATCTGCCAAAACTGCGTTCGCGCGTCGGCATGGTGTTCCAGCACTTCGAACTGTTTCCGCATTTGCGCATCGTCGAAAATCTATGCCTTGGCCAGACCCGCGTGCTCGGCCGTTCGGAAGACTCCGCGACGGCCAAGGCGATGAAGATGCTGGACCGCGTCGGCCTGACGGCGCACGCGCAGAAATATCCGGGGCAGCTCTCGGGGGGCCAGCAGCAGCGCGTCGCCATTGCGCGGGCGCTGGTGATGGACCCGATCTGCATGTTGTTCGACGAGCCGACCTCGGCGCTGGATCCGGAAATGATCAACGAGGTGCTCGACGTCATGGTCGAATTGGCCCGCGAAGGCATGACCATGATGGTCGTGACCCACGAAATGGGTTTTGCCAAGAAGGTCGCCAACCGCGTGATCTTCATGGACGCTGGCGAGATCGTCGAGGACGCCAACAAGGACGATTTCTTCGGCAGCCCGCGCAGCGAACGCGCGCAGCAGTTTCTCTCTAAGATCCTGTCGCATTAGAGGTTGCGCCCGCGCATGTCGGCTATGCGTCATTTACTGTGCCGCATTGCGGAAAATTAACGATTGTATCAGGTCTCGCTGGTATTTTGTAACCTGTGAGGACGAAGCCCCGCGTCGCTGATTGAACTCCACCGGCGCGACCAGGTTTCGTCCTCACGGACTTCTCCAACGGGCATGTCCGCCGCGGCCACCTCCAGAATCCGCGCACCTTCGACCATAGATGTAGATAGCAAGACCGATGGTCGTTCGCCGCGGTCGGTGCCTTGGCTCGACCTTTCGTCAACTTCCGGAAAGTAGATTGAGATGATCACGTTCAACCGCGTCGGAAACAAGTTGGGGCTGGCCGGTGTCGTAGGCATCCTGCTTGCGGGTGGACTTGTTATAAACGAGATGCGGACGGAAGGTTCAATCAACGAGGCCAACCGTCATGCCGAGGTGCAGCAGAAAATCGCCGATAGCGCGCGGATGGTGGAGTTCGAGCTCGGCAATATGCGATTTGCCACGCGCAGCGTGCGAACGGCTATCACCACCTCGCAGGTAGACAAGGGCAATGCTGATATCCAGGCCGCCAAGGCGGCTCAGGACCAGAGTCTGGATGCGACGATAGCCCTGCTGGTACAGCCGGCCAACAAGGAGCGGTTCGCAAGGATCAAGGCGATGGCCGGCGAATATGTCGCGAGCGCCGCTGAAATTGTCGGCCTGCAGAAGAAGCTGCTCGAACTGTACCGGACACGGAATGTCGCCGCCCTCGACTGGGATCGCCATCTCGAACAGATGCGGGCGACCACGGCCATTGTCGAAACGGCGAGCTGGGCCGAAGTGAACGTCCAGCTCCGGAACGCCGACATCGCCATCAACGCGGTGCGTGCCGCGGCCTGGCGCTATGCCGCGATGAACGAGGCTCCGCAGAAAGCACTGATCACCAAATACGGCAGCGCGCTGACCAATGCGTTGGCACGCGCCAGCGTCGTCGACGAGAACGAAATGGTACAGGCCGGCCTGACGCAGCTGGGCACGGATATGAAGCGCTTCATGTCGGCCACCAGCGAAGCCATCAACATCAATGACCTGAAAACCAGCATCACCGATACCAAGGCTGCTCCCGCCGGCGAGGCCGCGTCGTCGCTGATCGCCGCCGCCGTGGCCGCGGCGCAGAAATCGACCGTGGAAGCACGCGCCGGGGCGGCCGACGAATTGGCGCGGTCGGGCCTGGTCAATCGGGCACTGGGACTGGCCGTCGTCGCGGTTCTGATCGGCACCATGTTGTTTTCCTTCCTCGGCGTCGCCCGTCCCATGACGCGGCTGAACGGCGCGATGGCGAAGATGGCGGCGGGCGACCTCGACCTCGAAATCCCCGGCGCCGGGCGCGGCGATGAAATCGGCGACATTGCCAAGACGGTTTCCGTGATCCGCGAGAACGCCGAGCAGAAAGCGCGCGATGAAGCCGCCGCGTCGGTCAGTCGCGACCAGCTGGCCGCGGCATCGCGCAAGCGCGACATGGTCAAGCTGGCCGATGATTTCGAGAATGCCGTCGGCAACATCGTTCAGACGGTATCGTCCGCCTCGACGCAGCTCGAAGCATCCGCGGGGACGCTGACGGCGACCGCGGAGCGAACCCAGCAACTCACCATCATGGTGGCCGCGGCCTCGGACGAGGCCGCCACCAATGTGCGATCGGTCGCATCCGCGACCGAGGAAATGGCGTCGTCGGTCGACGAGATCAGCCGCCAGGTTCAGGAATCCTCGACCATCGCCAGCGCCGCCGTCGATCAGGTTCGCAAGACCAATGATCGCGTCGGTGAACTGGCCAGGGCCGCGGCGCGGATCGGCGATGTCGTCGAACTGATCAACACCATCGCCGGCCAGACCAACCTGCTGGCGCTGAACGCCACGATCGAGGCGGCGCGCGCCGGCGATGCCGGGCGCGGCTTCGCCGTGGTCGCCTCGGAGGTCAAGGCACTGGCCGAGCAGACAGCCAAAGCCACCGGCGATATCAGCCAGCACATCCATGGCATTCAGGCCGCGACGCGGGAATCCGTCGGAGCGATCAAGGAGATCGGCGATACGATCGGCCGGATGTCGGAAATCGCCTCCACTATCGCCTCGGCGGTCGAGGAGCAGGGCGCGGCGACGAGAGAGATTTCCCGCAACGTCCAGCAGGCCTCGAGCGGTACCACCCAGGTCAGCAGCAACATCGTCGATGTCCAGCGCGGTGCCGGGGAAACCGGATCCGCGTCGTCCCAGGTGCTGTCGGCGGCGCAGTCGCTGTCCGGTGAAAGCCTTCGGCTGAAGACCGAAGTCGGCAGGTTCCTGGACTCAGTGCGCGCGGCCTAGCGGGAAGGTCTATCGCGGCCTCGCGGACCGCGGTGATCCGCATGGACACCGTGGCGCGCCGATCCATCGGGGCTGATCTGGCGATGCTTCATTCTGATACCAGAGCGGGATGACTTTAGTTTAGTCCAAATCACTGACCTCGCAATGACGGGGGATGGGACACCGATTCATCTTGAGGTCATCCCGCTCTGGCAGGCCGCCTACCACGTTAACGGGCAGGTTAGAGTTTCGATGGTAATTATACACCGTCGTTCTTCGTCCCGTCTCGGCTCTTCTGTTGCATCCGGACCGTCGCGCTGATCAAGGAAAATCGCATGTCGCTGTTTCGTCTCCGAATTCGTGGTCGTCTCTATGCGGGCTTTGGCGCGCTGGTAATGTTCGGCGCCGCCATGGCGGGATTTTCAGTGTGGCAACTCAGCGATATCAGCGGTCAGGTTCGATCGATGAATGTCGGCTCGGCCAACACCCTGCGATCGGTCGAGATTGCCGCCGAGCTGCAATCGATGCGCCGGGCGATGCTGCGATTCATCTTTGACCAGGACCAGGCCTCCTATCAGGAGTCCGGAAGGCTGCTGGACAATGTTGGCAGCCTGCTGGAAGTCGCCATCAGATTGGTGCGGCAGGAAGATCGTCGCGCGGTGTACCGCGAGATCGACAAGAGCGTCTCGGACCTGAAAGGCATGCGGCTCGATCTCGGCGACACTGTCAAATTGATGGTCGATGGCCGCGCCGCTTTGCTTGGCGAAAGCGAGAAACTGACGAGCGGGCTGCAGAAGCTGGTCATTGCCACGCGCAATACTGTTTTCGCCCAGGGAGCGACAAGCCTGCAGTCGGAAACGCTGCTGGTCCAGGTTGCCCAATGGCGATTTCTCGCCAGTCGCGACCAGGGCAGCCTGATGCAGTTCAAGACCAGTATCGGCAACGCACAGAAGCAGATCGCCGAGCTGGAAAAACTGGATATGCCGGCAAGCCTCGAGGCGTTGTTCGGCATGATCAAGGCCAATCTGAAGAGCTATTCGAACGTGTTCGACAAGGCGTCGGTCAATCTGTTGATGATGGACGAGCTGTTCTATAAGTCGGTGACGCCGACCATCATCGTCGCCATCGAAAAGATGGACACCGTCAAGGCGTCGTCGCAGCGGTCGTTCACGACCAACGCCGCGCTGACCGACGAGAAGATCACCGGCACCATCACGACCCAACAGGCGGTCGCCGCCGTTGCCGCCATTTGCGGGCTGCTGATTGCGTTCTTGATCGCGCGGGGCATCATCGGTCCGCTCGCGGGTCTGACCGCCGGCATGAAAAGACTGGCCGATGGTGATTTCGGCGTGGTGTTGCCCGGCCTCGGCCGCCGGGACGAAGTCGGCGACATGGCGCAGGCGGTCGAGACCTTCAAGGTCAGGGCGGAGCAGAAGGCGCGTGACGAGGCGGCAGCCAGGATCGCCGAGGACCAGACCGCCGCCGCGCAGCGCCGGCGCGAGATGATAAAATTGGCCGATGATTTCGAAGGCGCGGTGGGCCAGATCATCGAGACGGTGTCGTCAGCCTCGACCGAGCTCGAAGCCTCGGCGGGAACGCTGACATCGACCGCGGAGCGCTCGCAGCGGCTGACCACCATGGTCGCCGCGGCGTCCGAGGAGGCTTCCACCAATGTTCGATCGGTGGCGTTGTCCACCGAGGAAATGTCCACCTCGATCACCGAGATCGGTCGCCAGGTCCAGGAATCGGCACGCATCGCCAATGCGGCGGTGGCCCAGGCGAAGACTACCAATGACCGGGTCGCCGAACTGTCGAAGGCGGCGAGCCGGATCGGCGCGGTCGTCGAACTGATCAATACCATCGCGGGACAAACCAATCTGCTGGCCCTCAACGCGACGATCGAAGCGGCGCGCGCCGGCGATGCCGGTCGCGGCTTCGCCGTGGTGGCGTCCGAGGTGAAGGCGCTGGCCGAGCAGACCGCGCGTGCCACCGGCGAGATCGGAATGCAGATCAGTAGCATTCAGAGCGCGACCGATGAATCGGTGATCGCGATCAAGGCGATCGGCGATACGATCGGACAGATGTCGCAGATCGCGTCAAGCGTGGCTTCCGCGGTGGACGGGCAGGGCACGGCGACGCAGGAGATCGCCCGCAACGTGCAGCAGGCGGCGCATGGTACCACCCAGGTGACGTCCAATATTGCCGATGTCCAGCGCGGTGCCAGCGAGACCGGTTCGGCGTCGTCGCAGGTGCTCTCCGCGGCGCAGTCGCTGTCGTCGGAAAGCAGCCGGCTGAAGCAGGAAGTCAGCAGGTTCCTGCAATCGGTGCGGGCGGCGTGATATCGACCCAACGGACATCACGATCGCTCAATGAGGCGATCGTGACCGGGCGACACGCCTTTCTTTTGATCGATGATCAATACGACACATCACCGCGTGCTATCATAAAATAAGCAAGTACTTAACCGTATAGCGTGAGACTACGGATGCGAGTATCCGTGCGCGATTGATTGCGGAGGGGGCTCTGCCGATAACTGCTGATCGATCATTTTTTGCTTCGAAATCTATTGCGCTGACGTGTCCTCCTGCGATTCCACAGGCGGCACGCCACCTGTCTGTACGGAGATCTTAATTGTCATCGCAGCACATGGCTTTCGCCCCGGAACCGGAAGTTTCCCACGCGCGCACCGTTTTTGGCCTCGTACCCCGGATCATGCTGCTCTTGATCTCGGGCATCCTCGCTTTGGGCATCTGCGTGACCAGCGTTGCCTGGTACGTGCTGGACCGCGGTGCCAGCAGGGCCGCCACCGAGCGGGTTGAAACCAATCTGCGGGTGGCATGGGAGGTACTTGGTTCCAAAGGCAAGGATTTCAGCATCGCTGACGGCAAATTGCTGCGGAACGGACAAGTGCTGAACGGCGACACGGCCATTGTCGACAAGGTCAAGAGCCTGGTCGGCGGCACCTGCACGATCTTCATGAATGATACCCGGATCACCACCAATGTGATGAAACCGGATGGCACGCGCGCGGTCGGTACGCAACTGGCGCGCAACGCGGCCTATGCGGCGATCTTCGACCGCAAGACGTCGTTTCGTGGCGAGACGAAAATTCTCGAAGAGCCGTACATGACGGCCTATGATCCGATCCTCGATGCCAGCGGGCAGGTGATCGGCATTCTGTATGTCGGTCTCAAGAAAGTCGACTTCCTGGAAACGGCGCAGGAGACGCTGTGGACGATCATCTCTGCCACCCTGCTGGTCATGGCGCTTGCGATCGTCGCCAGCTATCTGGCCGCGCGTAACGGCGTCGCCCGGCCGTTGAAAGCAAGTATTGCGACGATGAACCGGCTGGCCGCGGGTGATTTGTCAGCCGACCTGCCGGTGCACCGCAGCCGCGATGAAATTGGCCAGATCATATCAGCGCTCGCGGTGTTCAAGTCCAACGGGCTTGAGGTCGAGCGGATGAAGACCGAACAAATCGAAGCCGAGACGCTGAGCGTCGAGCAGCGCCGTCAGGACATGATCCGGATGGCCGACCAGTTCGAAGGCGTGGTCGGAAGGATCGTTGATGCGGTCTTTTCGGCATCGGCCGAATTGGAGGTTTCGGCTGGCAAGCTGTCCGGGACGGCGGAGCGTTCGCAGCAATTGACCAATCTGGTCGCCGACGCCTCGGAAGTGGCGTCGACCAATGTGCAGTCGGTCGCCTCGGCCACTGAGGAGATGGCCTCGTCGGTCAACGAGATCAGCCGTCAAGTGCAGGAATCCGCGCGTATCGCGGGCGAGGCGGTCGAACAGGCCCAGCACACCAATGATCGCGTTTCCGAACTCGCCGTGGCCGCTTCACGGATTGGCGATGTTGTCGAGTTGATCAACAACATCGCTGGCCAGACCAATCTGCTGGCGTTGAACGCCACGATCGAGGCGGCGCGTGCCGGGGAGGCCGGCCGCGGCTTCGCGGTGGTGGCCTCCGAAGTGAAGGCGTTGGCCGAACAGACCGCGAAGGCAACCGGCGAGATCTCCGCGCAGATCAGCGGGATTCAGGCCGCGACGCAGCACTCTGTCGGTGCGATCAAGGGAATCGGCGCGACCATCGGACGGATGTCGGAGATTGCGTCGACCATCGCCTCCGCCGTCGAGGAACAGGGCGCCGCGACCCGGGAAATTTCCCGCAACGTGCAGCAGGCGGCGCAGGGTACCACCCAGGTCACGTCCAATATCGCCGATGTCCAGCGCGGTGCCAGCGAGACCGGTTCGGCGTCGTCGCTGGTGCTGTCGGCGGCGCAGTCGCTGTCGTCGGAAAGCAACCGGCTGAAGCAGGAAGTCAGCAAGTTCCTGCACTCGGTGCGGGCGGCGTAGTCCGGCGCGGTGCCGCCTCATCGGGCTGTCGAGGCGGCGATGGCGGCCGGTGCCTGCAGAGTGACTTCGGTAGATCGCAGTCGCCCGGGCTGCTTTTTAGCGATGATGGAACGCCGCCGTTAACCACCGTTTTAGATCTGTGGTGTTATGTTCTTCATAACGATTTAAGCCGTCGAATGAGGAAACCGGCATCGGTTCCGATATTCGCGGCCCCACACCGCCCTATTTTATAATGTTTTCTTCAATTCATTGACCATGCGGCGCAGGCAGCGCCGACACAACAACGCTCCGCCGATCATCACGACCCGCCAATCGCCAAGCGCCGGCCGCGCCGCCGCTCCTGCTTGCGATCGCGGCTGTCCCGAATTTCGACAATTCCATTCCGAGGAACGTCATGACCATGATTCAGAACCTGCGCATTGGCACCAAACTCGGATTCGCATCCGCCATCGGCATCCTGTTGCTCGGCCTGATGATCTATTTGCAGATCAACGGCAGCGCGGAGGTGGCCCTGACCAATGCCAATGCCGCGCGCAGCGTGGCCGTGGCCTTGGATGGCGCCGAAGCCAAGGCCTTCACGCGCGGCATGCAACTTGGTCTCCGGGAAATGATTCTTTCGCAGAGCCCCGCTGACATCCAGAAGGCCTCGGATACTTACGCGGAAAATGAAAAATCCGCCCGCCGGTTCATCGCTGATGTTGCAAGCCGAACGCAGTCTAATGAGAATCGCGACCGCGCTGCTCAACTTGAAGCAGCGATTACCCGATTCACACGGGGCAAAGAGCGGATCGAAGCGGTGCGCAAGGAAGCCGTCTCACTGATCGCTAAGCGGAATGCCGGCGAACTGACCACCGAGGGCGCGACCCGGATCACCCAGCTAGCTGACGAAATTCCGCGGATTCGCCGCGAAGTGACGCTTCCTGTCAGCGCCGAGATCGATACGCTGTCCGATCAGATTACCGAAACTGCGAAGACGAGGGGCGAAGCGGCGAAGGCCGCGGCCGATGCGAAAATCGCATCGGTCGACCAGATCTCGCTGATCCTGTCCATCGTGACCGCGCTGATGCTGGTCGGTACCTGGCTGTTTTCCGTCTTCGCCATCGCCCGGCCGATGCGCGAGCTGAGTGTCGCGATGAACGACCTCGCCGAGGGCAATTTCGCCGTGGTGCTGCCGGGGCTCGGCCGCGGCGACGAGATCGGCGACGTCGCCGGCGCCGTGGAGAAGTTCAAGGTCAAGGCGCGGGAGCGCGCCCATGCCGAGGCCGTGGCCCAGCAGAACCAGGAGCGCGACGCCGCTGAACAGCGCAAGCGCGAGATGGTCAAGATGGCCGATGATTTCGAGAACGCGGTGGGCGAAATCGTCGATACGGTGTCGTCGGCCTCCACCGAGCTCGAAGCTTCCGCCAGCACGCTGACCGCCACCGCCGCGCGCGCGGAGGAACTGACGACCATGGTGGCCGCGGCCTCCGAGACCGCCTCGACCAATGTGCAGTCGGTGGCGTCCGCGACCGAGGAAATGGCTTCATCGGTCAACGAGATCAGCCGCCAGGTGCAGGAATCCTCGACCATCGCCAACCACGCCGTGTTGCAGGCGCGCAAGACCAATGATCGCGTGGCCGAACTGGCCAAGGCGGCGTCGCGGATCGGCGACGTCGTCGAACTGATCAACACCATCGCCGGGCAGACCAATCTGCTGGCGCTGAACGCGACGATCGAGGCGGCGCGCGCCGGCGAGGCCGGCCGCGGCTTCGCGGTGGTGGCATCGGAAGTGAAAGCCCTGGCCGAGCAGACCGCCAAGGCGACCGGCGAAATCAGCGCGCAGATTTCCGGCATCCAGACGGCGACGCAGGAATCGGTCGGCGCCATCAAGGAAATTCGCGACACTATCGGGCGGATGTCGGAGATCGCCTCGACCATCGCCTCGGCGGTGGAGGAGCAGGGCGCCGCCACGCAGGAGATTTCCCGCAATGTGCAGCAGGCCGCGCAGGGCACGCTGCAGGTGTCGTCGAACATCACCGACGTGCAACGCGGGGCTTCCGAGACCGGCTCGGCCTCGTCGCAGGTGCTGTCGGCGGCGCAGTCGCTGTCGTCGGACAGCAACCGGCTGAAGGTGGAACTCGGGCGGTTCCTTGGTCAGGTGCGCGCGGCGTAAGATGGCGGCTAGTACAGGAGCGGGTGCATCGTACCGGCTCCTTCCCTCTGCCGGTTGGTCGTGTCGATGCCCGGGCTGACAATCAAGAAGTCAATTAGCTGAGCTACTCGCCGACGGTCATGACCGGGGGATTTTTGAATGATGCTTGCCAGCCTTTCGATCCGAACCAAGATTATCAGTGTCGTTTCTTTCCTGCTGCTCGCGATGTCGGTCATGGGTTTTCTGGCCATTCGCAACCTGCATGCGATCAATGCGCATGCGGCTGAAATCCAGGCCAGCTGGTTACCGAGCGTCCGCATATTGGGGGAGATGCGTGGCAGCGTTGCTTCCTACCGCAACGTCATTCGCGGTCACCTGTTGTCGCCCAAGGCCGAGGCCAAGGCGGACGCGGAACGACGGCTGGCGACCTTCGTCGCCAATTTGACGAACTTTCGCACGCGCTATGAAAAACTGATTTCGTCGCCGGAGGAACGGTCGATTTACGACGAATGGGCGCGGCGATGGGACGTCTACAAGATAGCGTCACTGGAAATTCTGGCATTGTCCAACCAGAGCGTCGGCCGGTTTCCGCAGGACGCCCAGGATCTGAACGAGACCAAGGTTATTCCGATGGGTCAGTTGTCGGACCGTCTGCTCGACAAGGATATCGACCTCAACAACAAGGGCGCCGACACCGCCGGCGCGGCGGCCGCGGCGGAGTATGAGTCGGCGTTGATGATGCTGACGACGCTGCTGGGCCTTTCGGCCGTGCTGGGCATCGGCCTTGCCGTCTATCTTGTGCGCGACGTGTCGAGCGGGATCAATTCCATCATCCGGCCGATGCAGGCGCTGGGCGCCGGCGATCTCACCGCGGTGGTGCCGCACCAGGGCGTCAAGACCGAAATCGGCGCGATGGGCGACGCGCTGCAAATCTTCAAGCAGGCGCTGATCGACAAGAAGGCGGCGGATGAAACCGCCATGGTCGATGCCAGTGCCAAGATCGAGCGTGGCCGCCGCGTCGATGGCATCACCCGTGATTTCGAGGCGACGATTGGCGATATCGTCAATACCGTGTCGTCCGCCTCGACCGAGCTGGAGGCATCGGCCGGCACGCTGACGGCGACAGCCGAGCGCGCGCAGCAACTCACAACGATGGTCGCCGCGGCTTCCGAGGCCGCCTCGACCAATGTTCAGTCGGTCGCCTCGGCCACCGAGGAAATGGCCTCTTCGGTGAACGAGATCAGCCGTCAGGTGCGGGAATCCTCGATTATCGCTGGTCAGGCGGTTGATCAGGCGCGCAAGACCAATGATCGTGTGGCTGAATTGGCGAAAGCCGCGGCGCGGATCGGCGACGTGGTCGAATTGATCAACACCATCGCCGGCATACCAATCTGCTGGCGCTGAACGCCACGATCGAGGCGGCCCGCGCCGGCGAGGCCGGCCGAGGCTTCGCGGTCGTGGCGTCGGAAGTAAAGGCGCTGGCCGAGCAGACGGCCAAGGCGACCGGTGAAATCTCGACGCAAATCTCGGGCATCCAGGCGGCGACGCAGGATTCTGTCGGCGCGATCCGGGAGATCGGCGACACGATCGGCCGGATGTCGGAGATCGCCTCGACCATCGCCTCGGCGGTGCAGGAGCAGGGCGCCGCCACGCAGGAAATCTCCCGCAACGTGCAGCTCGCCGCGCAGGGCACCATGCAGGTTTCGTCGAACATCACCGACGTGCAGCGCGGCGCCAGCGAGACCGGCTCGGCGTCGTCGCAGGTGTTCTCCGCCGCGCAGTCGCTGTCATCCGACAGCGGCCGCCTGAAGGCCGAAGTCGGAAAATTTCTGCGGTCGGTACGGGCGGCTTAGAGCCGGAAGCGTTTAATCTGGTTCGCAACTTCTGCCCCGTGATTGCGAGGTCAGGGAAAGCTCATTGGCTTTCCCCTTGGCGAAGCGACGCGGCAATCCAGCATGCCACAAGCAAGAAGACTGGATTGCTTCGTCGCAAGCGCTCCTCGGAAGAAAGGGCACTTGTCCCGGACGCGGCGCAATGCGCCTCCGCAGGAGGCGTCATGCGCCGCAGAGCCGGGACCGCCAAAAACGTCGTTGCCTGATAAGGTCCCGGCTCTGCGGAGCGGCATGGCGGCGATGCAAGGGCATCGCCTGAGAATGCCGCACCGCGTCCGGGACACGAACCCTATCTTTCATATCTCAGGATCGGCCAAAGGCCGGTACCGAACTCGCAATGACGGGGCCAGTGATACGAATTATTATAAAGCCATCCCGCTCTAGCTTCCGTGGCCGGCGTCGGGTCGGCCTTGCCGGCCGCGCGCCCTCGAATGGTGGAAGAAAGGGGCATCGAGCAAGCAAAGGCCGATGCTCTAAACATGCGGAACTGCTTCTTAACCAAATACCACCATGCTGTGGACGCGACGTTGATGTCGAGATCCGTTTTCGACTGTTGATTTCTGTATGACGCCACGGCGATTTAGCCGTCAAACACCGATTTTCGTCGTGCCACGTGCCCGACACCCCGATTGAGGGATTGATATGTTCGCCAGCCTTTCCATTCGCGCCAAGATCTCGAGCGTCATCGCTGTTCTATTGCTGGCCATGACCGGGATGGTTCTGTTGGCCGTCGGCAGAATGCAGATGATCGATGCCAGCGCCACCGAACTGAGCAGCCGCTGGTTGCCGAGCGTCCGGGTCCTGGGAGCGCTGAAGGCCAACACCATCACCTACCGGACCACGGTACGGGCCCACATGCTGGGCGATACCGCCGCCGAGAAGGAGGCGATGGAAAAGAGGTTGATCGCCACCATCAACGAGGAGGCGACCCTGCGCGCAACGTATGAGAGCCTGATCAATTCGGCCGAGGAACGCGGGATCTACAATGGCTGGCGCGACAAGTGGGCCGAGTACATGAAGAGCGCGGAGCAGGTGCTGGTCATGTCCCGCAACAGCATTGATAAAAGCATCCGTGATGCCCAGGTGCTGAACCAGACGACCGTCAATGATATCGGCAAGGCGGCCGATGCAATCCTCGAAATGGACATCGCACTCATCAACAAGGCGGCTGACGCCGCCGGACGCATCGCTTCCGAAAATTACCGCACGGCATTTGTCATGCTGACCGGCCTGCTCGGAGTCGCAGCGGTGCTTGGCATCGGCATCGGCATTTACCTGGTCCGCGACGTCTCGCGCGGCATCGCCTCGATCGTCACGCCGATGCAGGCGCTGGGCGCCGGCGATCTGACCGCGATGGTGCCGCATCAGGGCATGAAGACCGAGATCGGTTCGATGGGCGATGCGCTGCAGATTTTCAAGCAGGCGCTGATCGACAAGAAGGTGGCGGATGAAGCCGCGATGGCCGAGGCCGACAGCAAGATTGAACGCGGCCGTCGCGTCGATGGCATCACCCGGGATTTCGAGGCGAAGATCGGCGAGATCGTCGACACCGTGTCCTCCTCTTCCATTGAACTCGAGGCATCCGCGGGGACGCTCACGGCCACGGCGGAACGTGCGCAGCAGCTGGCCACGCTGGTCGCCACGGCTTCCGAGGCCGCCTCGACCAACGTACAATCGGTCGCTTCGGCTACCGAGGAAATGGCCTCCTCGGTGAACGAGATCAGCCGCCAGGTGCAGGAATCTTCCACGATCGCCAACCAGGCCGTCGATCAGGCGCGCAAAACCAACGACCGTGTTGGCGAACTAGCCCAGGCGGCGTCGCGGATCGGCGATGTCGTCGAACTGATCAATACCATCGCCGGGCAGACCAATCTGCTGGCGCTGAACGCCACGATCGAGGCGGCGCGGGCCGGCGAGGCCGGTCGCGGTTTCGCGGTGGTCGCCTCCGAAGTGAAGGCGCTGGCCGAGCAGACCGCCAAGGCGACCGGCGAAATTTCGGCGCAGATTTCCGGCATCCAGGCGGCGACGCAGGATTCTGTCGGCGCGATCCGCGAGATCAGCGACACCATCGGCCGGATGTCGGAGATCGCCTCGACCATCGCCTCGGCGGTGGAGGAGCAGGGCGCCGCCACGCAGGAAATCTCCCGCAACGTGCAGCTGGCCGCGCAGGGCACCATGCAGGTTTCGTCGAACATCACCGACGTGCAGCGCGGCGCCAGCGCCACTGGCTCGGCGTCGTCGCAGGTGTTTTCCGCCGCGCGATCGCTTTCGTCGGACAGTAACCGGCTGAAGGTGGAGGTCGGCAAATTCCTCAACTCGGTAAGGTCGGCGTAGCCAATATCTGGCGCGGTGCCGATCGAAAGACGACGGGGGCACCGGAGCCCTGTCGTTCAAACAAGAAGTCCGGTTTGACCATTCATCAACAGGCGGTAACATGAGCAAGATCAATCGTATCGGATACAAGCTTGGCTTGGCTGGACTTGTTGGCGTTATCGTGTCGATTGGCGGGATTGCCAATCAGAGCATGACCCAAGCCTCGCTGGCTGACCTCAATGCCCGGCGGGACGCGCAGCAGACCGTTTCCGAACAGGCGCTCACCGCCGCGATCGGCTTTCGCAGGGTCCAGCTTGCGAGCAAGGATATTCGTTACGCCAAAAATCAGGTCGATATCGACAAGGGCGTCGGCGAGCTTCCGGTGGCCAAATCATTATATGAAAAGCCGCTGGATACCGCGATCGCGGCGGCTCCGGAAGCCGAGAACAAGGCGCGGTTCGAAAAGATCAAATCGCTGGTCGCCGATTACAGCGTCGCGGTTGACGAACTGGCAAGGCTGGGGCGCAGGAAGTTCGAACTGCTTGGTGTGAGCAATGCGCAGGCCGCCAGTTGGAGCGCAGGACAAGAAGCGCTGCTTGCCCTGCCAGGCATAACGCAAGACCCGGGCCGCGCTGCTATCGAGCGTGAAGTGTATGAGGCAACGGCCATCTTCAATGCGATTTCCGCCGCCAGTTGGCGCTTTGCAACCACGGGCGAGCCGGAGTTGAAGAGCAAGATCGCGGGCGGCGAAGTTCGGGTCCGCGACATTCTCGCACGTGGCGGTTCGCTTGCCGAAGATCCCGCGGTGCGAGGCGCCATCGAGGCACTCGCGCCGATCGCCAAGGCGTTCATCGCGACGACGGTGGAACTGATCAAGATCGAGGAGAACACCGCCACCTTGCTTCAAACCCGTGCCTTGCCGGCCGCAAATCAAGGGTCCGAGCAGATTAGCGCGTCGCTGGTCACGGCACGAAAGTCCGCGGCCGAGGCCCGGGAATTGGCCGCAAATGAGTCGCTGCGGGCCAGCCAGATCAGCCTGGCGCTGTCGGCGGTGGTGGTGCTGTCGATCGTCGGTTCCGTGGTGTTTGCGTTTCTGGGCGTGGCGCGGCCGATGACGCGTCTGAACGCGGCGATGGGGCGTATTGCGGCCGGAGAAATCGAGGTCGTCGTTTCCGGCGCGGATCGTGGCGACGAGGTTGGCGACATGGCCAAGACCATCACCGTGATTCAGGAAAATGCCGAGCGCAAGGCGCACGCCGAAGCCGATGCGATCGTGCTCAGCGAGCAGCGCGCGGCCGGGCAACGCAAGGCGGAAATGCACAAGCTTGCCGGCGATTTCGAGGGCGCGATCGGGGACATCATCGAGACCGTTTCCTTGGCCTCGACCGAACTGGAGACTTCCGCCAACACCCTTTCGGCGACCGCCGCGCGCGCGCAGCAACAGACCCTCGCGGTCGCCGCCGCCTCGGAACAAGCCTCCACCAACGTACAATCCGTGGCATCGGCCACCGAGGAAATGGCGTCCTCGGTCAATGAGATCAGCCGTCAGGTTCAGGAATCGTCGCGCATGGCCAACGAGGCGGTGGACCAGGCGCGCAAGACCAACGACCGCGTCGGCGAATTGGCCAAGGCGGCGTCGCGGATCGGGGATGTGGTCGAACTGATCAACACCATCGCCGGGCAGACCAATCTGCTGGCGTTGAATGCGACGATCGAAGCGGCGCGAGCCGGGGAGGCAGGTCGCGGCTTCGCGGTCGTCGCCTCCGAAGTGAAGGCGCTGGCCGAGCAGACCGCCAAGGCGACCGGCGAAATTTCGGCGCAGATTTCCGGCATCCAGGCGGCGACCCATGAGTCCGTCGGCGCCATTCGCGAGATCGGCGACACCATCGGTCGGATGTCGGAGATTGCCTCGACCATCGCCTCGGCGGTGGAAGAACAGGGCGCGGCGACCCAGGAAATCTCCCGCAACGTCCAGCAAGCCGCGCGCGGCACCACCCAGGTGAGTTCGAATATCGGTGAGGTGCAGCGCGGCGCCTCCGAGACCGGCTCGGCCTCGACGCAAGTGCTGTCAGCGGCGCAATCGCTGTCGTTGGACAGCCAGCGCCTCAAGGCCGAGGTGGGCCGCTTTCTGGATTCGGTACGCGCGGCCTGAAGCGTCATTCAGCCTGCTGCGCTCTGAACCATTGATCATACATTTGAGGAAATATGACTCGCTTCATCCTGAACCTGCGTATCGGAACCAAGCTTGCAATTTCATCGGTACTTGGTATCGCTCTGACTGGCTTCATGCTCTACAGCCAGATGATCGGCGCCGCCGCGGTTCGCGGCACTTACGAGGTCGGCTTGCGGCAGATGACCGTGGCGCAGATCGCCGCGGAGATCAAAGCTTCGGCGCGCGGTATGCAGACCGCGGTTCGGGATGTGCTGGGCGCGAAGGTCGCCGCGGACCTTCCCAAGGCGGATGAGTACTTCGCCGCCCGGCAAAAAACCGCCGTCGAATTCCTGGCCCAGATGTCGGAGATCTCAAAAACGCAGGAAAACCAGGCGCGAATTTCAAAATTGACCGGCTTGATCGCCGATCTCGCCAAGGGACGCCAGCAGATCGTGGCGCTGCGGGCCGAGACGATCGGGCTGACCGCCGGGCAGGCGATCGTGGATGCTGACAAGGCTGCCCGCATTGTCAAACTTAACGAGGGGATTGAAACGATCCGCGCGCAGCAGATGGTTCCCACCAGTTCTGAGATCGAGGCCATCGCCACCGACATTATCGACTTCAGCAAGCAGCGTAGCCAGGCGACACAAGCCGAAGCGGTGGCGCGGACGGTAGCGTCGGAGCAGTCCACCGCGGTTCTCGCCGGTGCGACCGTCCTGCTGCTGATCGGGACTTGCCTGTTCTGCGTCTTCACCATCGCCCGGCCGATGCGGTCGCTCAGCACATCGATGCTGGAACTCGCCGAGGGCAAGTTCGAGACGGTGCTGCCCGGCCTCGGCCGTGGCGATGAGATCGGCGACGTCGCTGGCGCCGTGGAAAAATTCAAGCTCAAGGCACAGGAGCGCGCGGTGCAGGAGGCGAACCGACAGGCCGAGCAGGCCGGCCGAGCCTCCGAACAGCGCAAGCGCGAGATGCGCCGACTTGCCGATGATTTCGAAAGCGCGGTGGGCCAGATCGTACAAACGGTGTCGTCGGCGTCGACCGAACTGGAGGCTTCGGCCGGGACGTTGACGGCGACGGCGGCGCACGCGCGGCAGTTGACGGCGACGGTGGCGGAAGTTTCGCAGGCGGCTTCCAGCAACGTGCAGTCGGTGGCGTCCGCCTCGGAGCATATGACGTCCTCCGTCCATCAAATCAGCCGCCACGTGCAGGAATCGGCGCGCATCGCAGGCGAGGCCGTGCAGCAGGCGCAGAAAACCAATGACCGTGTCGGCGAACTGGCCAAGGCCGCCGCCCGCATCGGCGATGTCGTCGAACTGATCAACACCATCGCCGCCCAGACCAATTTGCTGGCGCTCAACGCCACCATCGAGGCGGCCCGCGCCGGCGAAGCTGGCCGTGGTTTCGCGGTGGTCGCATCGGAAGTAAAGGCGCTCGCCGAGCAGACCGCCAAGGCGACCGGCGAGATCAGCACGCAGATCCACGGCATCCAGTCGGCCACCGGGGAATCCGTGACGGCGATCAAGGAGATCGGCGACACCATCGCCAGGATCTCCGAGATTGCCTCGACCATCGCCTCCGCGGTGGAGGAGCAGGGCGTCGCCACGCAGGAAATCTCCCGCAACGTGCAGCTGGCCGCGCAGGGCACCA
This sequence comes from Tardiphaga sp., assembly GCF_025356345.1. Lineage (GTDB taxonomy): Bacteria > Pseudomonadota > Alphaproteobacteria > Rhizobiales > Xanthobacteraceae > Tardiphaga. The sequence continues at coordinate 16,029 of NZ_JANXTC010000393.1, read as the reverse complement.
TGCAGGTATCGTCGAACATCACCGACGTGCAGCGCGGCGCCAGCGAGACCGGCTCGGCGTCGGCGCAGGTGCTGGCGGCGGCGCAATCGCTATCGGGCGAGAGCAATCACCTCAAAGCCGAAGTCAGCAAGTTCCTGGAATCGGTGCGTGCGGCGTAATCGCTCGAAAATCACACCATGTCGTCCCGGCCAAGTGAGCGAAGCGAAGGCTGAGCCGGGACGTCGCTACTTCACATTCGATAGCACCAGGCCGGCGACATCCATATAGGTCCGGACCAACGGTGCGATGAAGCGATGCGCCGCGGTCTTTGACACCATCGTGTCATGCAGGATCAGGTGGTCGATGCCGGTGGTCAGAAAGCACGCGATGGCGTCGCGCGGAGTCTCGACGATCGGTTCGCCCTTGACGTTGAACGAGGTGTTGAGCAGCACCGGCACACCGGTCAGCGCTTCGAACTCCCTCAGCAGCCGATATAGTATCGGGTTGGTGTCCTCGGTCACCGTCTGCACCCGCGCGGTGCCGTCGACATGGACGATGGCCGGAATTCTGTCGCGCCATTCCGGCCGTACCGGCTTGGCGATCAGCATGAACGGCGAATCCTCGTCGCCCTCGAAAATTTCGTGCGCGCGTTCGGCCAGCACGATCGGCGCGAACGGGCGAAACGGCTGGCGGTGCTTGACGCGGCTGTTGATGGTGTCCTTCATCTCCGGCCGGCGCGGATCGGCGAGAATACTGCGATGGCCGAGCGCGCGCGGGCCGAATTCCGAGCCGCCCTGGAACCAGCCGATCACCTGCTGATCCGTCAGCAGTTTCGCGGTATCGCGGCAGATATTGTCGCTGCGCACCGCGCGGGTCTGCGCCTTCACCAACGTTCGCCGCGTCGCCGCCTCGACATCGGCGTCGGGATAGGTTTTTCCGGTGTAGGAGTGCTTCATCACGAAGCGGCGCGGCTGTTGCTGCAGCTCGAGCAGGCCGTAATAGGCGCAACCGATGGCGATGCCATTGTCGCCGGCCGCCGGCTGGATCCAGACCTTGTCGAAGCCGGACTCGCGGGCGATGCGGCCATTGGCGACGCAGTTCAGCGCGACGCCGCCGGCGATGCAGAGGTTTTTCGCACCGGTGGTTTCGCGCAACCAGCGCGCGCGGGCGAGCAGCACCTTTTCGGTGTCGTCCTGCACCCGCCAGGCGAGGTCCTCCCAGTGCCGCATCGAGGGATGGTTCTCCCATTTGCCGTCCTGGTCCGGCACGTAAGGCTGGTTGTAGTCCGGTGACCAGCGCGGCACCGTCAGCACATTGTCGGCGATCTGCATCAACGGCCCGATCGCGTCGTGGCGGCCGTAGGGCGCCAGCCCCATCAGCTCGCCGCACTTGTTCCAGTCGCCGAACACATAGGTCGAGGCCCGGCTGTACAGCGCGCCGAGGCCCGGCATGTTGTAGAATTCGTCGCTGAGGAAGCCGCGGTCGGGCTCCATCCAGACTTTCTTCACACAATCGAGCCTGCTGCCGCTGAAGCTGTAATAGCTCTCGGACTCCCTCGCCAGCGGCGAGCCGGCGTCCGCGGCGGGAAACGACTCCATGACGTCGGAGCGATAGCTGCCGACGCCATCGACGATCATGATGGCCCCTTCGTCGAACGGGCACACGGCAAAGGCGCTGTAGGCATGCGCCAGATGATGCGAGATCGTCACCACCTTGCCGGTTCGCGATCGATATAGCGGATGTTTGGTCGCTTCGGCGCGCTCATAGTCCGGCAGGAAGCCCGGCATGTCCTGATACACCAGCCGGTCTTCCATTTCCGGCACCGGGAGGATGTAGCAGTTGCTGACCACCCATTCGACGTCGTCGAGCGTGATACCTTCCGCACCCAGGCAGTAATCGATCACCTCCCGGTAAAAGCCGGTAGCGTGCTTTTCCCGGGTGATGCGCTCCTTCTCGATCGCATAGACGATCTCGCCATCGCGAAGCAGGCAGGCGCTGACGTCGTGATCATAGGTGTTGAGGCCGATAATATAGCGAGGCTTGGGCATGGATCATTTTCTGCGACTGTGGAACGCAAAATATCGGAGATCAAAGTGGTCGGCGTGAGGCATGGCAGCATCGGGCGCGCACGGTGCACCTGCGAAGACAGCCGCGAACATAGAGCGCGAGATCACGAAGGCAACATCAACGATCGGGCAATGCGCGTTTGTTCGCAAGCGCGGAATGGTTGCAACCTCACCGGCGCCAACGCCTGAACCCATTCTTGTCCGATCGGTAGTTAACGCCTTGCCATGGCCATAATACTAATATGTTTTCAGACTAAGCGCGAATTGAGTTTGGCCACGGTTCAATTCGACGACGGAAGCGTTCTACGTTTGCTGCTTCGATGGAATGGGAGAACCCGAGAATGGCTCACACCACATCTACCAGGCGCCATAATTTCGTGACCCGCTGCCTCGCGGCGATGGCGCTGATCTCTGTGTATTGCGTCGGCATTATCGGCGCTTCGGCCGTGTTGCTGACCACGGCGAGTACGTCGGCTGATGCCCGTGGGGGCGGGCGTGGCGGCGGCGGCCGCGGGGGTGGTCGCGGCGGCGGTTTCCGCGGTGGCGGCGGTTTCCGTGGCGGTGGCGGTTGGGGCCGTGGCCGTGGCCGTGGCTATGGCTTCTACGGCGGCCCGCGCTTCGTGACGCCGGGGTGCTATTTCAGCCGTCGATGGGGCCGGGTGATCTGCCCGTATTGATCCGGGTGTCGGCGCTGTAGCGCCTGACAGGTCGAATGGCGGGGCGTATCAGGAAGCTGATACGCCCCGTTTATGTTACGAATGCCGCGGCCGTGATCCCAGGCGGGCTTGCCTTTTGACGCGATCGCGTCAATTCCATAGGGACAACCGCGGCTCCCGGCCGCGCGGCCTTTGACCCTCGCACCCCGGAATCCCCATGAGCGCCTTGTTCTCTCCGTTCACCATGCGCGACCTGACGTTGCCCAACCGCATCGTGGTGTCGCCGATGTGCCAGTATTCCGCCGTGGATGGCTGCGCCACCGAGTGGCACATGATGCATCTGGGTACGATGGCACTGTCCGGCGCCAGCCTGCTGTGCCTGGAGGCGACCGCCGTGGAAGCCATCGGCCGCATCACCCCGGGCGATCTCGGTCTCTATGACGATGCGACCGAACAGGCGCTGAAGCCGGTGCTGGCGGCGATCCGTAAGCATTCGAAGGTCGCAGTGGCGATGCAGCTCGCCCATGCTGGTCGCAAGGCGTCAAGCCATGCGCCGTGGGACGGCGGCCAGCAGGTTGCGCTTGCCGATGGCGGCTGGGTCGCACAGGCGCCGTCGCCGGTGCCGCAGAAACCCGGCGAATTGATGCCGCAGCAGATCGACGCCGCCGGCCTCACCCGTATTCGCGACGCTTTCGTAGCGACCGCGAAGCGTGCCGACCGGCTCGGCATCGATGCGCTGGAGCTGCATGGCGCGCATGGTTATCTGCTGCACGAATTCCTGTCGCCGATTTCCAACCAGCGCACCGACGAATATGGCGGTTCGCTGGAAAACCGCATGCGCTTTCCGCTCGAAGTGTTTGACGCGGTGCGCGCTGTATTCCCCGCGGGCAAGCCGGTCGGGTTTCGCGTTTCGGCTTCGGATTGGGTCGAAGGCGGCTGGGATGTCGAGCAGACCATCGTGCTTGGCAATGAGTTGAAGAAGCGCGGCGTCGACTGGATCGATGTCTCCTCTGGCGGGGTCTCCCCGCAGCAGAAGATCACGCTCGGGCCGGGCTATCAGGTACCGTTCGCCGAGGCCGTGAAAAAGGCCACCGGCGTGCCGGTGATGGCCGTGGGGCTGATCACCGAGCCGCAGCAGGCCGAGGACATCATCGCTTCCGGCCAGGCCGACTTCGTCGCGCTGGCGCGCGGTCTGCTCTACAACCCGCGCTGGCCGTGGCATGCCGCGGCCCAGCTCGGCGCCACGGTTGATGCCCCGCCGCAATACTGGCGCTCGCAGCCCTCGACGCAGAAAGCACTGTTCGGCGATACGACGTTCGGCGGACGCTGAAACCGATTATTCCGGAGCGCGCGCTGCGCAAGCGGTGCGCGCTCTGGAATCCGCAAATGATTGGACGTCTCCAGGTTGCGGCCTGTGTTCCCTGCGGAACCCGTCCTGGAACAACAGACGCAGCCGTAACAGAGGCATTGCCACTCATGGCAGCCCTGCGGCTGGGTGCTTTACACGACAGAGTGTCGCACCTAGACAGGCGGCACGCGACCTGCCTCGCCGGCCTGCGCGCATGACATTCACCGGGCGGCAGGAGATCCCACTGATGAAACGGCACTATCTATGGCTGTTGCTGCTTCCCTTCATCGGTCTGCTGTGGCTGCCGTTCTATAATTTCAAGGATCCCGCGCTGTTCGGCTTCCCGTTCTTCTACTGGTACCAGCTCGCCTGGGTACCCGTGACCGCCGTGCTGACGTGGATTTCCTACCGGACCTATCCCCATGAAGACTGAACTCGATATTCCCGCGCTCGCGGTCTTCACCTTCTTTTTCGCGCTGGTCACTATCATGGGGTTTGTCGCAGCACGCTGGAAGCGTCCGAAGACGCTGGCCAGTCTTGACGAATGGGGCCTCGGCGGTCGCCAGTTCGGCACCTGGATCACCTGGTTCCTGGTCGGCGGCGACTTCTACACCGCCTATACGGTTATCGCGGTGCCTTCGCTGGTGTATTCGGTCGGTGCCTACGGCTTCTTCGCGCTGCCCTATACGATCCTGGTCTATCCGATCGTATTCCTGGTGATGCCGAGGCTGTGGCAGGCGGCCAAGGACAATGGCTATGTCACCGCCGGTGATGTCGTCTATGGCCGCTATTCCTCACGTACGCTGGAAGCCGCCGTCGCCATCACCGGCGTAATTGCCACCATGCCCTATATCGCGCTGCAGCTGATCGGCATGGCCGCGGCCGTCAAGGCGCTCGGCTTCGAGGGCGAATGGCCGCTGATCGCCGCCTTCCTGGTGCTGGCGCTGTATACCTACTCGTCGGGCCTGCGAGCGCCGGCGCTGATCGCCTTCGTCAAGGACATCATGATCTACATCGTCGTGATCGCGGCGGTGTCCTACATCCCGGGCAAGCTTGGCGGCTACGCCGCGGTATTCACCGCGGCCGAGGATGCGTTCAAGGCCAAGGGCTCCGGCAGCATCCTGCTGCAGCCCAGCCAGTACATCGCCTATGCCACGCTGGCGCTGGGCTCGGCCCTGGCGGCCTTCATGTATCCGCATACGCTGACGGGCATCTTTGCCAGCAAGAGCGCCACCACCATTCGCAAGAATGCGGTGCTGCTGCCGGCCTATACGCTGATGCTCGGCCTGCTGGCGCTGCTTGGCTATATGGGCCACGCCGCGCATCTCAAACTCGCCAGCAACAATGACGTGGTGCCGGCGCTGTTCCAGAACCTGTTCCCGGGCTGGTTCGCCGGCTTCGCCTTCGCGGCGATCGCGATCGGCGCGCTGGTGCCGGCGGCGGTGATGAGCATTGGCGCGGCCAATCTGTTCACGCGCAATTTCTGGAAGGCCTACGTCAATCCGGATGTGACGCATGCCCAGGAAGCCGGCGTCGCCAAGGTTGCCTCGCTGGTGGTCAAGGTCGGCGCGCTGCTGGTGATCATCTATCTGCCGACGCAGTTTGCGCTGGACCTGCAATTGCTCGGCGGATTGTGGATCCTGCAGACGCTGCCAGCGCTGGTCTTCGGCCTGTTCACCCGCTGGTTCACCGCGCCGGCGCTGCTCGCCGGCTGGGCGGTCGGCCTGTTCGGCGGTACCTACCTGACCTGGATGGACGGGCTGAAGCCGTTGCATCTGCTCACGATCGGCAGTTTTTCGGCAACCGCCTATGTCGGCCTGATCGCGCTGGTCGCCAACATCCTGGTGGCGTCGATCATCAATGTGATCGTGCGCCAGACCGCCGGTCCGTTCGCCTCGGATAGCTGGGTCGGCCTGCCCAAGGCCTGAACGCGTTCACCCGCGGCCTACCAGCCGCGGGTACCTTCGCCGCCCTTGAACGGGCCGACGATTTTTGACGTGATCCAGCCGCCATAAAAATCGCCCTGCTGCGCCTGCACTTGCTCGTCGCCCACCCAGCATTCATCGACCTTCGAGGCATAGAAGGCGGGGTAGCCGGCGATCGCGGCAAAGGCCGGCGTCGGCGTCGAATAGCTCCACGCCACGTTATCGGCGCGCCGGCCGTTGACCTCCAGCGACCAATAGATCGCCTGGCCCTTGAATTCGCACCACGAGCTTCCCGAGGCCCGGGCCAGATACTCTTTGGCGAGATCTTCCGGCGGCAAATAATACACCGGCGGATGGCTGGTCTCCAGCACGCGATAGCCGGCGACCGTGTCGGCGATGGTCTCGCCATTGAAGATCACGCGCAGCCGTTCGGTGACCTTCTCCAGCCGCGGCGGACGCGGATAGTCCCACGCTGATTCCTGGCCGGGCTCGGGCTCGATACGGGCGGGCTTGAACATGGTCTCTCCAATTATCTGACGATCATCGGGAATGTCACGGCGATCGCCCAGGCGAACACCGCGGCATTGGCCAGCGCGCCGGGCAGCGGATGGTAGGTGGCACGGTAGCACCATTGGCTGATCAGGCCGAACGCAAAGAACAGCAGCAGGATCGCCGGCACGATGATCGCGAGGAAGAACAGCTTTGTTGGATTCAGCGCTACGGCGATTGCCAGCGACAAAAGGAAGGCGAATTTCGTCAGCGCATAGGCGCCGCGCCGGGCGCCGGCGCCGCGCGTCAGCCATTCATCGGCGATGAAATAGGGCAGCGCGCCGGCCGCGATCGCGGCCATTACCGGCCAACGCAGTGGAATTGGCCAGAACGAGAATATGTAAGTGTCCAGCGCCAGGCCGAAGCCGATGATGTTGTAGGCGGCCACCGCGAGCGCCGCGAGGATGATGGACCGCTTCGAAATTGTGGCTGTCGCCGGTTCCGTTGGCCGCAGCCATAACAGCATCGTGCCGGTCAACGCGCCATACAGCAGGAAGTGCAGCGCGAGATAATCGCCAAGCAGGATCGACAAGAAATCCGTCGGCAGCTTGCACAGCAGCAGTGGCGTCAGCACGGCCGGCGCGAACGTCGCCAACAGCAGCGGTTTCCAGCTCAGGCCGCTGCCCGCAGGCGCCGCGGCAACCCGCGGCAGCACCGAGGATAGTGGCCAGGCCATCGCGATCAGCCCACCGAACAACAGCGCCAGCGAAACGCCGCGGCGATCGACGAAGCTGTCACCGGTGAGGCCGAAAGCCTGGTTCAGCCATTGCCGCGCGGCGATCATGCTGTCGTGGCTGTACAGCACGCCGATATGCTCGACGCCGGACGCCAGCACCAGTTTTCGCGCGGTGCCCTGCGTAAAATCGCCGTAGGTCTCGTTGGCCACCGCCTTGCCTCCCGTCGCGAGGCCGACGATCCGCAGCCCCTCGTCGCGCAGCATCTGGGGTTCGAGAGCGCCGACGATCACCAGTAGGTTATGCGGGCTGCTCGCGGTGACCACCGGCGAGAACACCGACACCGCGACGGTGGCTTGCACATCCGGATTTGCCTGCGCGTAGCGCACCACGATATCCGAGGCCATTGAATGGCCGAGCACCGCGAGCCGCCCGTCGCTGCCCGGCAGCGCGCGGGCAAAGGTCACGACCTCGCCAAGTTCCTTCTGCAGCGCGGCGGTGATACCGGTGCCTTCGCTGATGTCGCCACGCATCGGCCGCGGATTGCGGCCGTGGCCGAGGAAATCCAAGGTGACCGCGAGATAACCGTTGCGTGCCAAAGTGAGTGCGAATGGCTGCATCAGCTGTTGCGAACCGGCAAAGCCATGGGCGATCACCACGACAGGCGCGGGCGTGTCGCCCACGGGCCGGAACACCGTCACCGGCGTGGTACCGACGATCGCGCGGGAGATCTGCAATCCATGCCCGGCATCACTCAGGTTGAGGATAGAAATTGCGATGGCGCCGATCGCCAGTAGCGCAACCGCGCCCTTGGCCCAAATCGCCGCGCGCATGGTCGGTGATCCCGGCGGCGGGCGACCCGGCATGCCTCAGTCTTCGCCGGAAATATGCTTGCGCCGGATCCGCCGCACCGTCCACCAGATCGCCAATGCCGCCACGGGCACGAAAGCGGCGGTGACGATGCTCGGCTCCAGATGCAGCCTGCCGCTGTCATGGGCGGCCTTGGCGAGATAGCCGAACAGGCTGACCACGTAATAGGTGATCGCTGCCACCGACAGGCCTTCGACCGTGGTCTGCAGCCGCAGTTGCAGCCGGGTCCGGGCGTTCATGGATTTCAGCAGTTCCTGGTTCTGCTGTTCGAGTTCGACATCAACGCGGGTGCGCAGCAAATTGGCGGCGCGCGCCAGCTTGACCGCCAGATTGGACTGCCGGTTCTCGATGGTCACGCAGGTGCGCAGCGCCGGATTCATGCGGCGGGCGAGGAAGGACGACCAGGTCGGCAGGCCGCCGACCTTGCGCTCGCCGATGGTCTGCAGCCGCTGGGTGACGATGTCCTCATAGGCCCGGCTGGCGCCGAACCGGAACCCGCTGATGGCGGCGCCAGCCTCGACATCGGCGGCCAGTGCCGTGAGTTCGTCGAGCAGCCGGTGATTGCTCGGCAGGTCACCGGGGCGGCGCATTTCCTGGGTGACTTCCGCCAGCCGCTGCTCGCTGGCAGCGATCGAGGGCGCCAGCCGCTGCGCCTCGGGCAGGCCGAGCAGCGCCAGGGTCCGGTAGGTTTCCAGTTCGATGACGCGCTGCGCGAGCGCCCCGGCGCGTTCGGCCGGCATGCCGCGATCGATCAGCAGGATGCGGACGAACCCGGACGGCCCGGTCTGGAAGTCGGTGGCATAGATCGCGGCGCCGTCGGAATTTTCCGCCACCGCCAGGCTGGCACGGTCGAATAATAGCTCCGGCGCAGTGCGCTCGCCATCTTCGGCCATTGCGTGCAAGTCGATCGCCACCAGCAGCGGTCCGGGCTGTGGCACCAGCCTCATCGGCGATGCCAGGGAGGCCGCGTCGGGGTGAAACGGGCTACCGCCAGGCGGCGAGCGCATCTCCCAGGTATAGGTGGTGAACTCGGAATGCTGTTCCCAGCGCAGCGTAATGCTGCCGAACGGCACGCGGTGGTGCTTCTCGCTGGGGCCGGGCGGCGGCAGGCCGCGGGCCACGCAGAACACCACCAGATTGGCGCGGTCGGCCTGGGCCAGGGGGCCGGTGGTGTCGAAGGCAAAATGAATGATCCGGCAGGGCACCTCGATGGCAGTAAAGGGCCGCGCATGGACCTCGCCGAGCACCGCCGCACGCAGCGGGTGTGGCACCAGATGCGCGCCTTCGCCATCGCCGATCAGGACTTCAGCACTCACGCGCGTCCTCATTCCAGCCATCGATCACCGGCGAACCAGCCGGCTTTCCTGACTACCATTGCGCGCCGCGGGATAGAAGCTGATTCATCCTGACTGTGAAGGCCGGCCCGGTGATCCGCGGGAAATAAGAGCATCCGTTTGCATTCCGTTGCCGGCTGGCTTTAATCTCCTGGCAACAGGTTCCGCGTCAATTGCGCGGTCGACGGGGATGGAGCGTGCTTGGTGACAGTTTCTATGCGTATCGGCACGCGAAAGAGCACGATGGCGCTGGCGCAGACCGAAGAGATCGCGCGGCGGCTGTTGGTGGTGGCGCCTGAGCTCGATGTCGAGATCGTCAAGTTCGACCCGGTGGGTGACCGCGACCAGACCAGCAACCTGTTGCGCCATGGCGGCAAGGGTGGCGCCTTTGTCGGCGAAATCCGCGCCGCGGTGCGCGCCGGCACGCTGCAGGCCGCGATGCATTCGCTGAAGGACATGCCCGGCAATGAAGATACGCCCGGCCTGGTCATCGGCGCGGCGCTGGTGCGCGATCCGCCGACCGACGCGCTGGTGCTGCGCGACGGCGTGACGTTGGAAGATCTGCGGCGCGCGCGTGGCGAGGGTTTCAAGATCGGTACCAATGCCGTCCGGCGTGCCGCCTATGCGCGGCGGCTGTTTCCCGCGATCGAGGTGATCCACTTTCGCGGCGCCGCCGACACCCGGGTGCGCAAACTCGACGGCTGCGAGATGCAGCGGCTGCCGGGCGGCGGCGAGGTCGGTCCCGCCGATGCGCTGATCATGGCGCGCTCCGGCCTCGAACGCGTCGGGCTGGCGCACCGCATTGCCCATGATTTCTCGATCGAGGAGATGCTGCCGGCCGCCGGGCAGGGCATCGTCGCGGTCGAATGCGCGGCGTCGGACTGGGCGACGCGGCGCTATCTGTCGCTGATCGACGATCCCGCCGCACGGCTGTGCTGCGACGCCGAACGCGAAGTGCTCTGGGTGCTGAACGGCCACTGCAATTCGCCGATCGCGGCCTATTCGATCATCAGCGGTCACGACATGTCGATGACCGCCTCGGTGCTCGACGAGGCGGGCGGTCATTTCATCGAAGTGACGCGCTCGGGCCCGGCGGACCGGCCGCGCGAACTCGGTCGCGCCGTCGGGCTCGATTTGCTGCACAAGGGCGCCGGCGAGATCATCGAACGCAGCCGCCCCGAACCATGACAATGTAGGATTTCGCATGGCGTCAGTGTTTCCGTTTTCGGCGATCGTCGGACAGGACGAGATGAAACTGGCGCTGCTGATTGCCGCCGTCGATCCCAAGGTTGGCGGCGTGCTGGCATTCGGCGATCGTGGCGCCGGAAAATCCACCGCCGTGCGTGCGCTGGCGGCGCTGCTGCCGAAGATGAAGGTGGTCGCCGGCTCGCGCTACAATTGCGATCCGGAGCGGCCGGAGGAATTCTCCGACGAGAGCCGCGCGCTGGCCGCAAGAGGTCCACTGAAGATCGCGCAGGTCCCTGTGCCCGTCGTCGACCTGCCGCTCGGCGCCACCGAGGACCGCGTCGTCGGCGCGCTCGATCTGGAACGCGCGCTCGCCAAAGGCGAGAAGGCGTTCGAGCCTGGCCTGCTGGCGCGCGCGCATCGCGGCTTCCTCTATATCGACGAAGCCAATCTGCTGGAGGATCACCTCGTTGATCTCTTGCTCGACGTCGCGGCCTCCGGCGAGAATGTCGTCGAACGCGAAGGCTTGAGCATCCGCCATCCCGCGCGTTTTGTCCTGGTCGGCACCGGCAATCCGGAGGAAGGCGAGCTACGCCCGCAACTGCTCGATCGCTTTGGCCTGTCGGTGGAGGTGAAGACGCCCGACAATCTCAAGGACCGCATCGAGGTGGTGCGCCGCCGCGATGCTTTCGAGCGCGACGGCGCGGCGTTTATTGCGAGCTGGGCGAAGGAGGAGACTAAACTGCGCAAGAAGATTGTCGTCGCGCGCGAACGCTCGCCCTCGGTGGCGGTGTCCGACGCGGCGCTGGAACGCGCGGCGACTTTGTGTATGACGCTTGGGACGGACGGGTTGCGCGGTGAACTCACGCTGATGCGCGCGGCGCGCGCACTCGCCGCTTTGGAGGGCGCCAGCGATGTCACCGACGCGCATCTGAAGCGCATCGCGCCGTCGGCGCTTCGGCATCGGCTGCGCCGCAATCCGCTCGACGACGCCGGCTCCAGTGTCCGCGTTGATCGCGCCGTTGCTGAGATTTTCGGATGAGCGCGGCGCGCTGGGCCGATGCCATGGTCGCGGCGCGATTGTTCGCCGTCGATCCCGCCGGCACCGGCCTGCTGCTGCGCGCCCGCGCCGGACCGGTCCGCGAGCGCTTTCTGGCGCTGCTGCGCGCGGCGCTGCCGGCAATGCCTCCGCTGAAACACCTGCACGTGGCAATTGCCGATGGTCGGCTGCTCGGCGGCTTGGATCTCGACGCCACGCTGCGCGCCGGCCGGCCGGTGGCCGAGCGCGGAGTGCTGGCCGAGGTCGATGGCGGCGTGTTGCTGCTGGCGATGGCGGAGCGCATGTCGCCGGCAACCGTGGCGCATGTCACGGCCGCGATGGATTCGGGTGAATGCCTGGTCGAGCGCGACGGCCTGTCGCTGCGGCTGCCGGCGCGGTTCGGCGTCGTGGCGCTCGACGAGGGCCTCGAGGACGAAGGCGCCGCGGAAGCACTGTGCGACCGGCTGGCATTGCATGTCGATCTCGACGATGTCGCGTGGGGCGACACCGTCGAATTCGCCATCGATGCGAATGATATCGCAGCGGCGCAAGCGCGGCTCGCATCGCCGCGGGGGAGCGATGCGCAAATTGAGGCGCTGTGCGCCGCCGCCGCCGCGCTCGGCGTCGTTTCGCTACGCGCGGTGTTACTGGCGCTGCGCGTCGCCCGCGCCAGCGCGGTGCTGGCCGGTCATGCGCATCTCGGGCAGGACGACGTCGCGCTGGCGGCGCGTCTGGTGCTGGCCGCGCGCGCGCGAATTCTTCCCGAGCGACAGGAACCGCAACCGGCCGAGTCGCCGCCCGAGCCCGACGACCCGTCGGGCGATCGTGCGCCGGAGGACGAGCCGGCGCCGGATCCCGGTCGCGCGCTCGATGAAATCATCCTCGCAGCCGCGCAGGCGGCAATCCCGCCGGGCGTATTGGCGGCGTTGCAGGCCTCCGCCGGGCGCGCGCAAGCGCGTTCCTCCGGCAGGGCGGGGGCCTGGCAAAAATCGAACCGGCGCGGCCGGCCGACTGGCGCGCGGCGCGGCGAATTGCGCGCCGGGGCCAAGCTGAACCTGATCGCGACGCTGCGCGCGGCGGCGGCGTGGCAGCCGCTGCGCCGGCGGGAGGCGGCGAACGCGGGAGTGCAACCGCCATCGCGCATCCTGATCCGGAAGCATGATTTCCGCATCAGCCGTTTTCGGGCGCGCAGCGAGACCGCGACCATCTTCGTGGTCGACGCCTCCGGCTCGGCGGCGCTGCACCGGCTGGCCGAAGCCAAGGGGGCGGTCGAATTGCTGCTGGCGGATTGCTATATCCGGCGCGACCAGGTCGCACTGATCGCGTTTCGCGGCGCCTCCGCCGAAGTGCTGCTGCCGCCGACGCGTTCGCTGGCGCGGGCCAGGCGCAGCCTCGCCGGTCTGCCGGGCGGTGGCGGCACGCCGCTGGCCGCCGGGCTCGATGCCGCCGTGCTGATGGCGGATGCGGTTCGTCGCAGGGGCCAGACGCCGACGGTGATCGTGCTTACCGACGGCCGCGCCAACATCGCCCGCGACGGCGCCCAGGGCCGCCCGCGCGCCGAACAGGATGCTGGCGCCGCGGCCCGACAGCTTCGCGCTGCGGGCATCCTGTCGGTACTGGTTGATACATCGCCACGGCCGGGGCCAATGGCCGCGCAATTCGCGCTCGAAATGGGCGCGCGCTATCTGCCGCTTCCGCATGCCGATGCGACGTTGCTGGCGCAGGCCGTGCGCGCGAGCGGGGGATAGGTGTCATTCTGGGGCGCACGGCAGTCGGCGCAGCCGGCTGGCGTGCGGATCCGGAATCCCGAGCGGTTCATCGCATCTCTGGATTTCCGGTTCGCTCGCGGCTCGCCGCTGCCGCCCCGGAATGACCGTGTTATCCGCTTACCCTTCATCCCCCTCCGACATCCCCACCGCCCACAGCGCGAAGGCATAGGCGATGGCGATCTCGTCGAGCCGGTTGAAGCGGCCGGAGGCGCCGCCATGACCGGCGCCCATATTGGTGCGCAGCAGCACCGGGCCGCCGCCGGTCATGGTGGCGCGCAACCGCGCGATCCATTTCGCCGGCTCCCAATAGGTGACGCGTGGATCGGTGAGGCCGCCCATCGCCAGGATCGCCGGATAGTCCTGCGCCGTCACGTTGTCATAGGGCGAATAGGACAGGATGGTCTTGAAGTCGGCTTCGCTCTCGATCGGGTTGCCCCATTCCGGCCATTCCGGCGGCGTCAGCGGCAGCGTGTCGTCGAGCATGGTGTTCAGCACATCGACGAACGGCACCTCGGCGACGATGCCGGCGAACAGGTCGCCGGCGCGGTTGGCGACCGCGCCCATCAGCATGCCGCCGGCGCTGCCGCCATGGCCGACAATGCGCTGCTCGCTTGAATAGTTTTCGGCGATCAAGGCGCGCGCGGAAGCGGCGAAATCGTCAAAGCTGTTGGTCTTCCTGTCGCGCTTGCCGTCGAGATACCAGCCCCAGCCCTTGTCGGCGCCGCCGCGGATATGCGCGATGGCATAGACAAAACCGCGGTCGACCAGAGACAGCCGGTTGGCCGAGAACGATGCCGGCATCGCCATGCCATAGGAGCCGTAGCCATAGAGCAGCAACGGCGCCGCGCCATCGCGCTTGAGGTCTTTGCGGTGCAGGATCGATACCGGCACCTCGGCGCCGTCATCGGCCTTCGCCATGATCCGGGTGGTGACGTAGTCGGCCGGGTTGTGGCCGGAGGGGATCGCCTGCCGCTTGCGCAACACCCGCTCGCGTGTCGTCATGTCGTAGTCGTAGACCTCCGACGGCGTTGTCATCGACGAATAGGCGAAGCGCAGATTGGTGGTGTCGAATTCGTAGCCGCCCATGGCGTCGAGCGAATAGGCGGCTTCATCGAAGGCGATGGCGTGTTCTTCCGAGGTCGCGAGATCACGGATGATGATCGCGGGCAACGCATTGGCGCGCTCGACCCGCACCAGATGGCCGGCGGTGAGATCGATATCGATCAGATAGATGCCTTCGCGATGCGGGATCAAATCGCGCCAGTTGGTTCGCGCGGGGGCGGCGAGCGGCGCGGTGACCAGCTTGAAGTCGATCGCATTATCGGCATTGGTGAGGATGAACAATTCGTCGCCGCGGTCGGCCAGCGAATATTGCACACCCTCCTCGCGCGCCGCGACCAGGCGCGGCGGCGCCTCGGGATGGGCGAGGTCGAGCAGGCGCTGCTCCGAGGTCTCGTGGTCGCCGCCGGCTATCACGCCGAACCGGCCGCTGGAGCTCTCGTGAATGTGCGTGAACCAGCCGGCGTCGGGCTCTTCGTAAATCAGTCTGTCGTCCGCCTGCTTCTGCCCAAGCCTGTGCAGCCAGACCTGCATCGGGCGATGATTGTCATCGAGCTTCACATAGAAGAACGCTTTTGAGTCCAGCGTCCACACCACGCCGCCATCCGTCTCCTCGACCAGGTCGGCGCTGTCGGTGCTGGTCGCCCAGTCGCGCACCCGGATCGAAAAATATTCCGAGCCGGCGATATCCGCGCTCCAGGCTTCCAGCGCGTGGTCGGGCGAGTGCCGGGCACCGCCGAATTTGAAATATTTGTGGTCGGCGGCCAGTTTGTCGCCGTCGAGGATGATGGTGGCCTCGCCGCCGTCGCGCGGCGTGCGGCCGTACATCTCGTGCTGGCCGCCCTCGCGGAATTTGCGCAGGTAGGACCATGGCCCGTCCTTGGCCGGCACGCTGGAATCATCTTCCTTGATGCGGCCGCGCATTTCCTTGACCAGCGTCTTCCGCAGCGCCGCGGTGCTGCCAAGCAGGCTGTCGCTATAGGCGTTCTCGGCTTCCAGATATTGCCGGATCTCCGGGTCCAGCACCGCGGGATCGCGCAGCACTTCCTGCCATTTCGCGTCCTTCAGCCAGGCGTAATTGTCGGTGACCGTGATGCCATGGGTGGTGAAGCTGTGCGGATGAACGGGCGCCACCGGTGCGGCGATCGGGGAGGTCGGCTTTGTCATGAACGCTCTTTTCGGGAGGAAATGATCGGACTATTGCTGGAGCCACACGGCTGTACCGCTCCGCCAATGTTGGACATTCCATGGATATAGAGATTCTCGACCGTCTTGCCATCCGCGACCTGATCGAAAACTGGGTGGTCTGGCGCGATGCCGGCGACTGGGAGCGGTTTCGCAGCGTCTGGTTCGATGACGGCCGCATGATGGCGACCTGGACCCAGGGCACCGCCGACGAATTCATCGCCATGAGCAAGGCTGGCTGGGCCAAGGGCGTCAATATCCTGCATTTCCTTGGTGGCAATTCGATCGACCTCGCAGGCAACCGTGCCGTCTCGCAGACGAAGATGACCATCTCGCAGCGGGCGCTGGTTCACGACGTCCTCGTCGATGTCGTCTGCACCGGGCGCTTCTA
>NZ_JANXTC010000373.1:0-11178 GCF_025356345.1 Tardiphaga sp. | reverse complement strand
ACCGCGTGCCGACTCCAGTCCGACGCCGCCAGCAGTTCGGGCGCGATCCGGTAGAAGCTCGCTCCCTTGGGCTGAATCAGACGCGCCGGATTGCTGTCGTAACCGCCATAGGTTTCGACCGCCGATTTCACCAGGAAGCTGCCGACATAGACCCCGGTCGGCCCGAACGGATCGGGGTCGGGCTTCAGCCGCTTGCGCGCCGGCTGTCCGGTAGCGATGCCGGCGATCGAGGCTGACACCGGCGGCTTGTTGGATTTCGACGACGGCGGAATCGTCAGCGGCGGCGTCGGCACGATCGGCGGCGGCGTGCCGGGACCGGGCGACGGCTTCGGCTTCCGCGCGCCAGGATATAGTTTGGCCCGCTGGCGGCGCCGGTTGAGCGAATCATAGCCTGACGACGAGGCGCCATAGGCGGCGGCGTTGCCATAGATGACCGGCTGGCCGATCCGCGACGGCGCGATCACGCTGCTGCGCAGCCCATCGGTCGGCTCCGGCGGCTGGTCGGAGGTCCGTCGCAGCGGCAGGCTCGACGGCGAGACAAAGGCGCCGGGCATCGGCGTCAGCAGGTCGGAGGTCAGCGCCTGCCCGGCGGCCGGCCATGGCGCCAAAACCAGCCATAGACAGGCCGACAACGCGCCAAGCAGTTTGGCACGGTTGTGGCGGCCCGGGGCTGGACCTGACTTCACGACATGAAACTCCAACAAAACCAGCGACTTGATCGAGCCCCACCGGCGCGACCGGCGCGCGAAGGGGCTTATGGTTAAGAGAGTTAAAACGCTTATGGTTAATGCGACGTTGAGAAACCGAGATTGCGGGTTTCGCCTCGGTCTCGCCGCCGTGCTATGGAATGTCGGATATTTTCCAGCGGGATTTCAGGCGCATGGCACTTTCCACCCCAGCAACGGCGACAGCGACCATGACCGACCAGGCCAGTGAGGCGATCGCCTCGGCGCTGCGCACGCTCGATGCCGAAGCCAGCGGCGTTACCGCGCTGGCCGCCGCTTTGCAGTCCGATCTCGGCGCATCGTTCAGCGCCGCCGCCGGGCTGATCCTCCATGCCAGGGGCCGGCTGATCATCACCGGACTCGGCAAGTCCGGCCATATCGGCCGCAAGATCGCCGCCACCTTTGCTTCGACCGGCACGCCGGCGTTCTTCGTGCACGCCGCCGAAGCCAGCCATGGCGACCTCGGCATGATCACCGCCGACGACGTCATCCTGGCGCTGTCCTGGTCCGGCGAGCAGCCGGAGATGAAGAACCTGATCAGCTATGCCAAGCGCTTCAAGATCGGCGTCATCGCCATGACCGCGGATGCCGGCTCGACGCTGGCAAAGGCCGCCGATGTCGCGCTGACGCTGCCGAAGGCGCGCGAGGCCTGCCCGCACAATCTCGCCCCCACGACTTCCTCGCTGATGATGCTGGCGCTCGGCGACGCGCTGGCGATCGCGCTGCTCGAGGGCCGCGGCTTCACCTCGGTGGATTTCTCGGTGCTGCATCCGGGCGGCAAGCTCGGCGCGATGCTGAAATACACCCGCGACCTGATGCATGAGGGCGACGCAGTGCCGCTGAAGCCGCTCGGCACCAAGATGTCGGACGCGCTGGTGGAAATGTCCTCGAAGGGTTTTGGCTGCGTCGGCATCGTCGACCACCACGGCCATGTGGTCGGCATCGTCACCGACGGCGACCTCCGCCGCCACATGCGGCCGGACCTGATGACGGTGTCGGTCGACGAGGTGATGACCAAAAACCCGCGAACCATCAGCCGCGATCTGCTCGCCGGCGAGGCGCTGGAAATGCTCAACTCCGCCAAGATCACCGCGCTGCTGGTGACCGACGCGAGGAAGCCGGTCGGCATCGTGCATCTGCACGATCTGCTCAGGGCGGGCGTGGCTTAAAACTCAGACCGTTTCCCGGACGCGCTGCGGCATTCTCAGGCGATGCACTTGCATCGCCGCATGCCGCTGCGCAGATCCGGGACCCCGGCTCTGCGAAGCAACACTGCGCGTAGCATCGCGTCCGGGGCACGAGAGAACGTGGCTAGGAAACCCGCGGAAACGTTGCCGCATTTTCCTCCGGCTGCAACGCAAGTCCGTTGGCGAGATACGACACCGTGCGATAGAAGCCGCACAGCAAAATGATCTCGAGGATTTTGGCGTCATCGTAATGCGCCGACAGCGCGGCGAATTCGTCGTCGCTGAGCGTGGCGCGGTGATGCAGCGCATCGACCGCGGCGATCATCGCCTGCTCCGCGGCACTCCAGCACGGTGCATCGGCGTCGCCGACCGTCGTGGCCGTCACCTGCTCGTCGGTCAGCCGCGCGGCGTCTGCAAAGGTCGCGACATGCACGCCCCACTCGTAGGCGCAGCCGGTCAGCGCGCAGGTCCGGTCGATGACGATCTCGCGCTCGCGCAGACCGAGCGGCCCGCGGTCGAGCAGGCTGCCGGCGCGAAATTTCGTCCACGCGCGGGGATGGCCGGCCAGCACCCGGAACAGCCGCAGCGGGGGCGCGCCGCGCATGATTGCGTCGAACTGTGCTTGGATCTCCGGCGGGTACGGCGGCTGTAGCGGCGCGATGCGTGACATCGACGACCTCCGTGCTATGATAAACGTAGCATGACGCTACATAATCCGTAGCATTTGACAAGAGGCTGGAGGGGCTATGACGAAACCTGTTTCAGCAAAAGCCCCGCGTCCGGTGCGCGGTTCGACCACGGGCCGGCCGGTGATGGCGCTGCTTGACCTGCTCGGCCGGCGCTGGACGCTGCGGGTCATCTGGGAACTGCGCGAGACGTCGCTGACCTCGCGGGCGCTGCGCGAAATGTGCGACGACGCCTCGCCGACCGTGCTGCAGGCGCGGCTCACCGAGCTCAGAAAGGCCGGCCTCGTCGAGCTGCAGCCGGCCAGCGGCTACAGGCTGACCAAACTCGGGCGCGAATTGATGGCGACGGTGTTGCCGCTGCATCGTTTTGCCGCGCGCTGGAGCAAACGCCAGCCGCACGCCTAGGCTCGTTCCCGGACGCGCTGCGGCATTCTCAGGCGATGCACTTGCATCGCGGCATGCCGCTGCGCAGATCCGGGATCCCCGGTTTCCTGAGCCACGAACCGGGACCCCGGCTTTGCGAAGCAACACTGCGCGTTGCATCGCGTCCGGGGCACGAGACGCGCGTTCCGGATGACGACGCCTAAACCGCCGCCACCGTCAGGCTCGCGCCGTCGGCATGCACGATCTTCACCCGGCTGCCGGCCGGCGTATCCGGGCCCGCGACACGCCACACGGTATCGTCGATCCGCACGATGCCTTCGCCATCGACGATCGGCTTCTCCAGCGTGCAAACCCGGCCGACCAGCGCATCCGAGCGCCTGTTGAGAAACGGGTTCGGATTGCTGCCGGGTTTTTGTCGCGCGATCCGGCGCCACAACGGCACAGCGGCGACAGCAAACGCGGCGAACAGCAATAGTTGCAACTGCCAGGCCGGCGTCACCACAAAGGACAGCAGGCCCACCAGAAACGCCGACAGCCCGAGCCAGAACATGAAGACACCGGGCGCCAGTAATTCGAGCCCCATCAGCAACACGCCGAAAATCAGCCAGTTCCAGGTACCCAGCGTGACCAGAATGTCGGCCATGCTCAGCTCCTCGGCGTCGCCGGCGGAGTCGGGCCGGCCGGTGGCACCGACGCACGCCGCGCCGCGGCCTGCGCCGAGGCGGAACTTTCGCCAAAGGTCGCCTTGGCGATCTCGCCAATGCCAGCCAGCGAGCCAAGCACGCCCATCGCCTCGATCGGCAGCATGATGATCTTCTGGTTCGGCGAATCCGCGATCTGCCCGAACGCCTTGATATACTTGTCCGCGATAAAATAGTTCAGCGCGGCGACGTCGCCGCTGGCGATGGCATCGGACACCATGCGGGTCGCTTTTGCTTCGGCTTCCGCGGCACGCTCACGCGCCTCGGCGTCAAGGAAGGCGGCTTCGCGGCGGCCCTCGGCCTGCAGGATCTGGCCCTGCTTCGCGCCTTCGGCGCGAAGAATCTCCGACTGTCGCTGGCCTTCCGCCTGCAGGATGTCGGCGCGCTTGACGCGCTCGGCCTTCATCTGCCGGCCCATCGCCTCGACCAGATCGGCGGGCGGCACGATGTCCTTGATCTCGATGCGGTTGACCTTGAGGCCCCACGGCGACACCGCGGCATCGACCACGCGCAGCAGCCGCTCGTTGATCTCGTCGCGGTGCGACAGCACCTGGTCGAGGTCCATCGCGCCCATCACCGAGCGGATGTTGGTCATGGTCAGCACGATGATCGCCTGGTTGAGGTTGGAGACCTCGTAGCTCGCCTTGGCGGCGTCGAACACCTGGTAGAAGGCGACGCCATCCACCGTCACCGTGGCATTGTCCTTGGTGATGACTTCCTGCTCGGGAATGTTGATCACCTGCTCCATCACGTTGACCTTGCGGCCAACGCGATCGAAATAGGGAATGATGATATTGAGGCCCGGCGACAGCGTGCGGGTGAATTTGCCGAACCGCTCGATGGTCCAGTCATAGCCCTGCGGCACCGTCTTGACGCCGGCAAACAGCGTCAGGATGATCAGCAGCACGACGGCGATGGCGAAAATATCGAAACCGGTCATCAAATCCTCCCAGCGAATCCGCGTGCGCAGTGGCGCGTTCTGGATTGGTCGCCGGGATCAGATGTAAGGTTCGCGGCTGGCAAAAGCGAGCGCCGTTTTCATTGCGAGGAGCCCTTGCGACGAAGCAATCCAGTTTTCCGACGCTTGTGGCTTCCGGATTGCCGCTTCGCTTCGCTAAGGGAAAGCCAGTGGCTTTCCCTGACCTCACAATGACGGAGGAGAGAACGAAGCGGGCCTCCTTAGATCCAGCCCTGCAATTCCCGCAGCACCAGTTCGCGGATCACGTCCATGCCCGGATCACTGTCGTTCAGACAAGGCACCGCGGAAAAATGTTCGCCGCCATTGCCTTCGAAGATCTCGCAGTTCTCCTGCGAAATTTCTTCCAGCGTCTCCAGGCAATCCGCCGAGAAGCCCGGCATTACCACAACGATGCGCTTGAGGCCGTCCTTGGCGAGCCGCTCGATGGTCTTGTCGGTATAGGGCTTCAACCACTGGTCGAAGCCGAAGCGCGACTGGAAGGTCAGCATCAGCCGCGGCGAGTGCGGTCCGAGCCTTCGGCGCAGCGCCTCGGTGGTCGCGATGCACTGCGTCTGGTAGGGGTCGCCCTTGTCGATATATTTCTGCGGCATGCCGTGGAAGGACGCCACGATCAGCTCCGGCACAAAGGACAGCGACGCGATGTGAGTCTCGATCGAGACCGCCAGCGCGTTGATGTAATCCGGCTCGTCGAAATAAGGCGGCGTTACCCGCAGCG
Source organism: Tardiphaga sp. (assembly GCF_025356345.1). Lineage (GTDB taxonomy): Bacteria > Pseudomonadota > Alphaproteobacteria > Rhizobiales > Xanthobacteraceae > Tardiphaga. Next base: position 5,801 of record NZ_JANXTC010000373.1, on the reverse strand, counting down.
TCGGCTGCGCGCGCATGCTGCCGAGAACCTTGAAGGCTTCATCGCAGACGGTGGCGGAAGTCGCCGCCGAATATTGCGGATACAGCGGCACGATCAGGATGCGGTCGCAGCCTTGCGCCTTCAGCGCCTCGATCCGGGATTTCATCGACGGATTGCCGTAGCGCATCGCCCAGTCCACGGTCACATGGCTATGGTCGGCGATCGCCAAAGCCAGCTTGTCGGACTGTGCCCGGGTAATGGTCTTCAGCGGGGATTCGTTGAGTTCCGTATTCCAGATCTTGAGATAATCCTTGGCCTTGCGCTGCGGGCGCGTGGTCAGGATGATGCCGTTGAGCACCAGTTTCCAGATCAGGCCCTGGTCCTCGATCACCCGGCGATCCGACAGGAACTCGCGCAGATAGACGCGGACGCCGCGGGCATCCGCGGTGTCCGGGGTACCGAGATTGACCAGCAGCACGCCGACGCGGTCCATCGGCGTTGCGACGGACACGGCAGGCCTCTCGATGGGAATAACGACTGTCATGATATCAGTGGCATCGCGCTTTGGCCGGAGCTTGTCAAGACAACTGCCCGACACAGGATTAGAAACAGGTCACACGTTCGGCGGCGACATAGCCGAGCAGCAGGCCGATACCGAACAGCAGCACCACCGCGGCGGCGGCCAGTTCGAGCCCGCGCATCAGCAACGCGCCGCGGCCACTGTCGCCGCCTGCGAGGCGCCGCGCCAACCCCTTGGCGGACACCGCGATGACCGCGATCGCAGCCACGGTAACCGCCGTGCCCAGCCCCATCACGAAGGTGGCGGCGATGCCGGCCCAGAACATGCCCTGCGCCAGCGCGAACACCAGCACCAGGATTGCCCCCGAACAGGGCCGGATACCGACCGCGACGATCGCCGACAGGCCGCGCGTCCAGCCGCCGGGGCCACCGAGCTGATCCGGGGTCGGGCCATGGGAATGGCCGCAATGCGCATCATGAACATGGCCAGCATGATCGTGGTGAGGATGATGGTGATCGTGGCCGGTCGTTTCGACATGCGCCATCGCCGTTCGCGGCGCGGCCAATGCCGGACGCATCGCGCGCAGCAGGCCGCGGCCCTTGCTCCACACCAGCCCCGCGCCGAAGGCGGCGATCAGCGCGTAGCTGGCGATCTCGATGACGCGCTCGGCGCCGCACATCGTCTTGGCGGTGACATTGAGCAGCCAGGCACCGACGCCAACGATCAGCACCGCCACCAGCGACTGCATCAGCGCCGAGACGAAGGACAATACGATGCCCCGCTTCGCGGTCTCCTCATTGGCGACCAGATAGGACGAGATCACCGCCTTGCCATGGCCGGGACCGGCGGCGTGGAAGATGCCGTAGGCAAAGAAAATCGCCAGCAGCGTCCACACCGCGCTGCCGTCTGACTTCGCGGCGCGAATGGTCGACGACATCGCGCGGTAGAATTCGGACTGTTTGGTCAGCAGCCAGCCGATCACGCCACCGACTTGCGCGTCAGGGGCCACCTTGGGCGCGCCGAAGGGATTTTGGGCGAACAATTGATGCCAGGAAGCGTCCGCGCATGAGACGAGCGCGAACACAGCCGCGCAGACCAGGGTCACATTAAGCACCGACCTCTCCGCGTCATTGCGAGGAGCGAAGCAACGCGGCAATCCAGAAACAGTACACGAAGGCTGGATTGCTTCGTCACAAGGGCTCCTCGCAATGACGGCGGAGAGAGCATCGCCGGATCGATTTGACGTCACGGGCAGTCCACCGTGATCTTGTTGGCGAACATCGCGCCGTAATTGGAATTCTCGCCGTTCATGAAAGTGTCTTCATTGAGCACCTTCGCTCCGGCCGCGCCGTCGCTCGGTCGCTGGATCGCGGTACCGCAGCCGACCGGCGCGCCGACCAGGCGGATCGGATCTTTCTTCTCAAGACCGAAATCGACGAAGAAGGTCGGATCATAGATCTCCAGCGCCAGTTGCCTGGTCTTGAACGGCGTCTTGAACGGCAGAGTAAAGTGCAGCACCAGCGCGCCATTCCTGTGTTCGAGATAATAGTCGACCGGATCGACGAAGCGCTGCTTCTTGCCGTCGGCCCGGGCAAAGGTGAAGAAGCCGAATTCCTTCAGCGACTCCACGTTGGTCTGGGCCAGCGGCGCCAGCTCCTCGCGGCTATAGGCGCCCTTGGTCTTGGCCTCGATGCCCTGCAGCGCATAGGTCGAGAACAGATCGTCGAAAGTCCAGGCGTGGCGCACGCCGGTAATACCGCCGTCCGGCGCGTAGAGCAGTTCGCTGGAGGCGGTGACAAAGACGTGGGGATGGGCGGAAGCGACCGTGATGCCAAGCGCCAAAAAGCCCGCACACAACAGCCCCCTCGTCATTGCGAGGAGCCCTTGCGACGAAGCAATCCAGCTCTTGTTGCGCGTGCGGCTTTGTGGATTGCCGCGTCGCTTCGCTCCTCGCAATGACGGCGGAGAGGGCATCACGCCGCCTCCGGCTCTTCCAGCAATCCACGCCGCCGCAGCAGCGCGTCCGGTGCCGGCGCCCGGCCACGGAACGCGATATAGGCGGCTTCCGGATCGAGCGAGCCGCCCGACGAATAGATATCGTCATGCAGCCGCTTCGCCGTTGCGGGATCGAAGATGTCGCCGGCTTCCTCGAACGCGCCGAACGCGTCGGCATCCATCACCTCGGACCACATGTAGCTGTAATAGCCCGACGCATAATGGTCGCCGGAGAAGATGTGGGCGAACTGGGTCGGCCGGTGCCGCAGCGAGATTTCCGCGGGCATGCCGATCTTCTCCAACTCCTTCTTCTCGAACGCCGCCACGTCGGTGGAAGCCGAGGCCGGCTGCGTATGGAATTCGAGGTCGATCAATGCCGACGACACGAATTCCACCGTGGCAAAGCCCTGGTTGAATTTTCGCGCGGCGATGAAGCGCTTCAAGAGGTCATCGGGCAGCGGCTCGCCGGTCTGGTAATGGGTGGCAAACTGCCTGAGCACCCGCGGCTGCTCTTGCCAGTGCTCATAGAGCTGCGACGGCAGCTCGACGAAATCGGTGAACACCGAGGTACCCGACAGCGACGGATAGGTGACGTTCGACAGCATGCCATGCAGGCCATGCCCGAATTCGTGAAACAAGGTGCGGGCGTCGTCCGGCGACAGCAGCGCGGGCTGGCCCTGGGTGCCTTTCGAAAAATTGCAGACGTTGAGGATCAGCGGCGCCACGTCGCCGTCGAGCTTCTGCTGGTCGCGCAGCGACGTCATCCAGGCGCCGGAGCGCTTCGAGGGCCGGGCGAAGTAGTCGCCGTAGAACAATGCCTTGTGCACGCCGTGGGCGTCCTTGACCTCCCAGACGCGAACGTCGGGATGCCAGACCGGAACGTCCTTGCGTTCATGGAAGGTGACGCCGAACAGCCGCGTCGCCGTGTCGAACGAGGCCGCGATCATATTGTCGAGCGCCAGATACGGCTTGATCGCGGCGTCGTCGAAATTGGCGCGGCGCTGGCGCAGCTTCTCGGCGTAATAGCGCCAGTCCCAGGCGGCGAGTTCGAAATTGCCGCCCTCCTCCGCGATCAATTCCTGCAACGCGTCGCGGTCGGCCAGCGCACGGGCACGCGCCGGCTTCCACACCCGCTCCAGCAATCCGCGCACCGCCTCCGGCGTCTTCGCCATCGAATCTTCCAGCCGGTAGGCGGCGAAAGTCGCAAAGCCCAGCAGCTTCGCGGTCTCCTCGCGCAGCTTCAGAATCGCGACGATGGTGGCGTTATTGTCGTTGGCGTTGCCGTTATTGCCGCGCGCGGTGAAGGCCTTGTAGGCGCGCTCGCGCAAATCGCGCCGCGTCGAGCTCTTCAGGAAAGGCTCCATCGAGGAGCGCGAGGTGGTGATGATGGCGCGGCCCGGCATGCCCCTTTCCTCGGCGGCAGCCTTCGCGGCGGCAACAAAACTCTCCGGCAGGCCGTCGGTGTCGGTCTCGCCGATTTCCATGAACCAGTCCTGCTCGTCACCGAGCAAATGATGGCTGAAGCTGGTGCCAAGCTGCGCCAGGCGCTCGTTGATCTCGGCCATCCGCGCCTTGGCGACCTCGTCGAGGCCGGCGCCGGAGCGATGAAAGCGGGTATAGGTGCGTTCCAGCAGCCGGTTCTGCTCCGAGGTCAGGCCGAGTTCGGCGCGATTGTCGTGCAGCGCCACGATGCGGCCAAACAGCACGGCATTCATCATGATCGGGTTCCAGTGGCGCGCCTGGCGCAGCGACACTTCCTTGTCGAGCTCCAGGATCGCGGGGTTGGAATGCGCCGAAACCAGATCATAGAACACCGCCGACACCCGGCCGAGCAGCTTGCCGGAGCGCTCCAGCGCCGTGATGGTGTTGGCGAAATCCGGCGTCGCCGGATCGTTGGTGATGGCGGCGATCTCGGCCGCATGGTCGAAAAACGCCTGTTCAAAGGCCGGCATGAAGTGCTCGGGCAGGATTTCATCGAATGGCGGGGTCTCGAACGGCGTCGTCCAGGCTTGAAGTAAGGGATTGGCTTTCAGCAGAAAATGATCAGACGCGCTGGTGGAAACCGCTGAAGGAAGGTGGCTGTCTGACATCATAAATCCTGATTTGCCGCGCATGAACCTGCGGCAACTATACCACGCCATGGGGCTTTTTTAGGCCCTTTAGTGCTTGCCGCAGCAGGCTTTTTCGGAGAGATTGCGGCCCGAAACAGGACTTCAAGCCATGACCACCTCCACCGCCCCCCGCCGTATCTACTGGCCCAGCGTCATCACTGTGATCTCGGCGGCGATCCTGATCGGCGCGGAAGTGTTCGGCGCGGCCTTTGCCGGCGGCTGGGCGCTCGCCATCCTGTTCGGGCTCGACACCACCGGCGAACATATTTTGCAGGTGGTCCTGTTCCTCGCCGGCGTTGCCATCATGGTGGCGTTCATGCGCAACGCCGCGCGGATCGAGCCATTCACGCGACGGGCCTGAGACGACTAACACTCAGCCGTCATTGCGCGGAGCACTTGCGACGAAGCAATCCAGTTCTTCGGCGCATGCGGCTTTGTGGATTGCCGCGTCGCTCCGCTCCTCGCCATGACGTGGATAGGCCTAGCCGGCCAGCGCCAAACGCTCACGCTTCCTCAAGCTAACTTAACATTCGTTCATATTTGGCGCTCGACTGCGTCTGGTTTGCAACGTTGCGGTCCGGCGTTGAAGAAATTCACGCGCAACCCCAAAAAAATCTTGCACCCCCCACCCAAACACCCTAATTGCAATCTTGCCCAATTTCGCACGTGCCTGTGGTCGTGTGTCAGTCGGTAGGTATCCGGACAAGAGGCCGGACAGCCGCCAAGGGACAAGGAAGCCGAGGGTCTTGCGATGCAAATCGTACGGCCAGCATCTCTCTCCAGGGATGCCGATGAAGGTGACTTTGATCCTTGCAACCGTGACTGGCAGCCGGAGGCGAACCGGCGCACCTCGTTCTCAACGGGGGACGCGACTTAAAGCAACGACGGATCGGGCTTTTTTGGTCTCTGCCGGCTTTCCACCAGCCGGCGCGAATACCGAAGAGGCTTGTCCTTCATTGCCAGGTGTGCGGGCGGGATCACTCCCAACCAATCCACGGCAGCACAATTCGGTCTGAGCTTTTTGGCCCCCTCGCGCCTCCATCGCGTGATGTGGCCGAAGCGCTTTGATCCGAGATCATTTTTGAACGTGTCCCGTCGCTGGGCCGTTTGGAGGGTGCTATGACCGAACGCATTCAGGAATTCCTGCGCAACCGTCGCAACGAGGGCCAGGACGCCGAGCCGTGTCTCGTCGTCGA
>NZ_JANXTC010000339.1:0-3246 GCF_025356345.1 Tardiphaga sp. | reverse complement strand
GCGAATTCTATTCGATCGCGATCTCGAACGGTCACCAGCAGGTCGATTCCGGCACCAAGATGATTCATCTCGGCAAGAACACCACCAGCCGCATTATCTCCAAGGGCATCGCCGCCGGCGTCTCGCAAAACACCTATCGCGGCCTTGTCACCGCGCACCGCAAAGCCACCAACGCTCGCAACTTTACGGCGTGCGATTCCTTGCTGATTGGCGACAGATGCGGCGCGCACACGGTGCCGTATATCGAGGCGAAGAACTCCTCGGCGCTGTTCGAGCACGAAGCCACGACATCAAAGATCTCGGAAGACGTGCTGTTTTATTGTGTGCAGCGCGGCCTCAGCCAGGAAGAGGCCGTTGGCCTCGTGGTGAACGGGTTCGTCAAGGACGTGCTGCAGCAACTGCCGATGGAATTCGCGGTGGAAGCGCAGAAGCTGATCGCGATCTCGCTGGAAGGCTCGGTTGGATAATGGCGACGTTCGATCAAATCGTCCTCAGTGAACTCGTCGCGATCCGCGGCGAGTTCGCTAAGATGATTGATAAGACGTGGACAATCACGAGAGAGGCGCGGGACCTGAATCAGTTCCTCGCCAGCTTTATTCGGCCGATGAAATCGACGAATTGAATTTTTCGAGGTTGGCGCGCAGGGCGCGCACCTCGGAGTGACGATAGAGGAAAGACGAATGACCGCATTGCTCCAAGTCAAAAATCTCCAGGTTCGTGTCGAGGAACAGGAAATCCTTCACGGCCTGACGCTGACCGTCAATGCCGGCGAGGTCCACGCCATCATGGGGCCGAATGGTTCCGGCAAGTCGACGCTCAGCCACGTCATCGCCGGCAAGCCCGGCTACGAAGTCACCGGCGGCGAGATCCTGTTCAAGGGCGAGGATCTGCTCGACATGGCGCCGGACGTGCGCGCGGCCAAGGGTGTTTTCCTGGCCTTCCAGTATCCGGTCGAAATCCCCGGCGTTACCACCATGACTTTCCTGCGCACCGCGCTGAACGCTCAGCGCAAGGCGCGGGGCGAGGCCGAATATCTGGTGCCCGACTTTCTCAAGAAGGTCCGCGAGGTCGCCGGTTCGCTCAACATCCCGATGGATATGCTGAAGCGCGGCGTCAATGTCGGCTTCTCCGGCGGCGAGAAGAAGCGCAACGAAGTGCTGCAGATGGCGCTGTTCCAGCCCAGCCTGTGCATTCTCGACGAAATGGATTCCGGCCTCGATATCGACGCGCTGCGCGTCGCCGCCGATGGCGTCAATGCGTTGCGCTCGCCGGAGCGCGCCATGGTGGTGATCACGCATTATCAGCGACTGCTGAACTACATCGTGCCGGATCATGTGCACGTGATGTCGAAGGGCCGGGTCGTGAAAACCGGCGGCAAGGAGCTGGCACTCGAGCTCGAGGCGACCGGTTACGCACAATTCGAAGATGTGGCCGCCTGATTGGCGCCTGAACGGATGATGAGATGAATTTAGCATTGGCGAAGACAGAACCCGGCACGGCGCTCGGCGAGGCATTTGCCCTCGCGTGCCCGCGTCTGCCCGGCGCCGGCAAGGTGGCCGATACCCGCCGCCAGGCCTTTGAGGCCTATGAGGGAACCGGGCTGCCGCATCGGCGGATCGAGGACTGGAAATACACCGACCTGCGCGTGCTGATGCGCGCGGTACTGCCGCTGGCGGCGGCGCCCGACGCCGCGGCGCTGTCGCGCGCGGCCGATGCGCTGAAGCTGCATGCCATCGATGGCGTGCGCAAGCTGGTGTTGGTCGATGGTGTATTCGCGCCAAAACTTTCGGATCTCGGCAAGCTCGAGGCTGGACTCAGCATCCGAACCTTGCGCGACGTGCTGGATGCCGATGACAAGCCGCTTCATGCGCAGCTGTTTGCGATGGACGGCTCGAACCCGATGATCGCGCTGAACAGCGCGATGATGACGGACGGGCTGGTCATCACCATTGCCGATGGGAGCAAGCTGCCTCAGCCGCTGCATGTGATTCACATCACCAGCGGCGGTCAGCCATCGGCCACGTTTACGCGTTCGCTGTTGGCACTCGGCAAGGGATCCGCCGCCACGCTGGTGGAGAGCTATATCTGCGCCGAGGATAGCAGGAATTACCAGGTTCACGACTCGCTGGTGATCCACATCGGCGACGGTGCGCGGCTCGACCATGTTCGGCTTACCGAGGACAGCCGCGAGGCGTTCAACATCTCTTCGTCGGTGATCACGGTCGGCCACAACGCACATTTCAATACGTTCGGCATGAACACGGGCACGATTGTCAGCCGCTATCAGGCGGTGATCAATATCGTCGGCGAGCATTCGAAGGTCGAAACCAACGGCGTGAATCTGCTCAATGGGCGCCAGCATGCCGATACCACGCTGGTGATGAACCACGTGGCACCGAATTGCAGCAGCCGCGAAGTGTTCCGGGCGGTCATCGACGACCAGGGCCATTCCGTGTTCCAGGGCCGCATCAATGTGCACCAGCCCGCGCAGAAGACCGACGCCAAGATGATGACCCGGGCGCTGCTGCTGTCGGACGAGGCCGAGGCTGACAACAAGCCCGAGCTGGAAATCTTTGCCGACGACGTGCAGTGCGGCCACGGCGCCACCACAGGCGCGCTTGACGACAGCCTGCTGTTCTACCTGCGTGCCCGCGGCATGACGGAAAAACAGGCGCAGGCGTTGTTGATTCAGGCCTTCGTCGGCGAGGCGATCGAGTCGATCGTCAATGATAATTTGCGCGAGCTGGCCATCGGCGCTGCCGAACGCTGGCTTGCAGCAAGGGAGTGAACATGACCCTGCATCCGGCCGTCTCCAATGGTTCCTACGACGTCAATCTCGTCCGCGAGGATTTCCCGGCGCTGGCGATGAAAATCTATGGCAAGCCGCTGGTCTATCTCGACAATGCCGCCTCGGCGCAGAAGCCGAACGCCGTGCTGGATCGGATGATGGTGGCGTACAAGACCGAATACGCCAACGTCCATCGCGGCCTGCATTATCTCGCAAATGCCGCGACCGACGCCTATGAGGGTTCGCGCACCAAGGTGCAGCATTTCCTCAATGCGAAGCGGCACGAGGAAATCATCTTCACCCGCAACGCCACCGATTCGCTGAACATGGTGGCGTCGTCATGGGGCGGCGTGAACATCAAGGCCGGCGACGAGATCGTACTGTCGGTCATGGAGCATCATTCCAACATCGTACCCTGGCACTTCCTGCGCGAGCGCCATGGTGCCGTGATCAAGTGG
>NZ_JANXTC010000313.1:0-2918 GCF_025356345.1 Tardiphaga sp. | reverse complement strand
GCGAGAACCGACCGGCGCCTGAGCCACACTGGAACCACCGGTTCCGCACCACGCCGCACCTGGCGAAAAGTTGAACCAAATCATCCTTGAATCGGGAACGAAAAATGTCATCTGACCTTACCTAACCAACGGTCACATCGGTGGCCGCGTCCGGATGGCCAGCGCGCCGTCATATCCTGCGAGGCCCGCCATGCAGCTACAACCCGTCGACCGTGCCATCAGCATTTACGAAGCCCTTGCCGACCGCACGGAGCCGCGCGGCGCGCGCGCCAAGCTGACGCAACATCTCGATCGCCTCTACCTCGATGGCGAGCGCGACCCGCACCGCCTCACCGTGCACGGGCTGTCGTTCCTGCGCGATTTCGAGCGCCGACAGAACGGCTGATAGCAGAGGCAGCGGCGCAGCCCCGCAGGGCCAGCATTGAACATGACGCGGGATCGCGAGCTATCATCGGCGCGGTAGCCGACGCTGAATGCGCGTAATTTGCAGGTCGCATTTAATCCGGGCTTAGATGATTTCGTCGATACCGGGGTCTTTCAGACGATCGTTTTGAAAGACCATGATGATTGAAGAAAAAGTCAAAATCAAATGCAGCAAGTGCACGTCGATTTTCCGCGAGCGCGCGACCCGGCTGCGCAATGGCCATCAGCTCAACTGTCCTCAGTGCAACAAGCTGATCACCTTCGACAGCGGCTCCGAGGATCCGAACATCCGCAAGGCACTGCAACGCGCCCGCGAAACGCGTCTGGCGCTGGACGACGCCGCGGCCCTGAAGCGCGGCGCCGACCGCATCGCGCTGGACGCGCGATGACCGGGCTAAAGCAGGGTAGAACCGGGTTGAACTGCTCCGGCGGCCTCGGGCGTCCGCGCCCTGGCCGAGCCGGTCGCCGCTTTTGAGCGGTGTGTTCCCGGCTACAGCGCAGCACTGGGATCGCTCCAGGAGATGCACGGTCAGTATCCAGTGCCAACATCAGGAAACGTTCCTGGTGGCAGATCCCGGCTGGCAATCCACTCGGCGCTTGCCGGCAGTTCACCATCGGTTGCCATGAAATCTCTCACCGGCGGCCAAGCCAGCGGGAAGGGAACAAACAATGCGACGGGCCACATGTCGCCCTGCAGCGACTTCACAAACTTGCCGAACTGCGTGCAATCGCCTTTTGAATAGTAGCTGAATTTAGTACGCGAGCGCCCGTCCCATTTGCTGTAACCAAGGAAAACACCGAGATGCGGATGACCGAGCATCGAAAGGGCCGCGTTCACTCGCTCCTGCTCCGGCAAAGCATCGGTTCCGCTTAGGCCATCAATGCTGATACCCCAATGGTCGTTGCCGCCCTGGTAGGACCATTCCTGTCCCTTCGGAGCGAGGAAGAAGCGCTCGATTTCAGCAGGCAGCGGCCACCCCGACCTCTCAAAGCTATCGAAGTGAATTGTTTTTTTCACTTACGCCGCCATATGAGCCATTGGCCGTTCCACATTTCGCTCCTGGTCCCCGTACCCCGCTCGACAATGACAACATAGGGATTTCCTAATTCCAATCCAAGCTTTGGCAAAACTTGACCGCAACTATAACAAACTTCGCGATCAACTTCCATTTCGATTGTTCTGTTTTCTAGAGAGCCGAATCTATACGCGGCTCGGATCAGGAGATTTGGTTCGGCGTGAAACAGCGAATTATTCGGTATCGCCCCAATGTTACCTGTCGCCATTACATCGGGGTATTTCTGAATAAGAGCGTTTCGAGCGTCTATTGCTCGTGCGAGATCTGCGGTGGTGTAGCCTGGAGCCCAACGATTGACGCCAACGAAAAGTTGGTCGTCGACCATGCTTACGGTAACAGTGTCTTTGTCTTGGGGCCAGATCGGGTCGCCAAACAGGTTTGGCGCGTTGTTGATAGTACGATAGATATCGATCCACGCCCCGCCGTCGAAAGTTCGCGGCGACGAACCAGTTCGAGGCAACTAATCCAGCGGGGGCCATAATTCCCACCAATGCCTGTTCGAAGGCGAGTAAGGTAGGACTCCGCATAGACGGCGCGCGCTTCGGCAGTACTGATCGCACCATTGATACTGCCGGGCGCTTCGATGCTTTGGTCACGCGGCTGCCAGCTTGGTTCGTAGCGCCGAATTTGCGTCAGCGCATTCTCGGGACGAGCAACGGCTTGATCGAGGCGCACAAGCTGCCCCGGCGTCGCTCCTGGAAAATAGTCGGTCGGACCGCCGCGTCCCCGCGTCCCGCCGGCCACTTCCTCGAGATTGTCCGCAAAATCGTCCGGGTTCGCATTCGGAATTGGTCGCGGGTCATCACCGATGCTTCCCAGCAGCGAATTCCAGTCGTCCAGGCCGCCAGAGCTTTCGGGCTCAGCAAATCCAAGCGGCATATCACCTGTCGCCGCGACGTCCTCGCTGCCTTCAAGGGGGCCATCACCAGAATTGCCGAAGGAGATGTCGCCAGAACCACCGCCTCCGCCCTCCGTTTCATTCGTCCAGCGTCCGCCGCCGGGACGCCCGGCAGGAATGCGGCGTTGGGTCGGGCTGTATTTCAGCGCCAGGTAGACATCCGCGGGATCGCTGCCCGGCTTCAGGAAGCGCGCGACGTCGGGGCGGATGTCGCGCGCCGCGTCGGGGCGCATGAAGCGCGCTACATCGGGCCGCATGAACCGGGCACGCTGATGCGCATGCCAGATGGCATCACGATCGATCATGGCGATGTCCGCGAAAGAGAGACGGAAGTCACGTGTCTTGGACGCCGGCGTTTGAAATGCCCCGGCCTGCAGCGCGCGTGAGCCGGGCGACCGTGCCCTAGCCGAGCCGGTCGCCGCCTTCGATCGGCGCGTAGCCGACCGCTTCGCGCTTCTCGTTCAATGTCAGGAACGCGGCGCTGGAGACGCGCTCCCACAGCGCGGCGCGGTCGGCGCTCA
>NZ_JANXTC010000295.1:0-13528 GCF_025356345.1 Tardiphaga sp. | reverse complement strand
CTCCGACAAGAGCATTGCCGACGCCGCCCAGGACGCGATGTATCTCGCCGACTGCGAGGCCATGCTGGTGACGCAGAGCGAACACGGCATGACGCTGGTCGTTCGTGATGGTGAGGCGATCCATGTTCCGGCGCTTCCGGTGAAGGTGCGCGACGTCTCGGGCGCCGGCGACACGGTTGCCGCCGTACTGGCGCTGACGCTCGCCGCCAACGCCGATTGGGAAACCACGTTGCGCCTGGCCGCCGCGGCCGCGGCGGTCGCGGTTAGCAAAAAGGGCACCGCGGTGGTCACCGCATCGGAATTGCGCCGCAGGATTTTGCCGCACGCCTTTCTGGCCGCCGAAGAGAAAATCGTCGCAACGGCCGATCTCGATGCAAGGCTCGCGGAATGGCGGACGGCGCAGCTGCGCATCGGCTTCACCAATGGCTGTTTCGATATTCTGCACCCTGGCCACGTCAAGGTGCTGACGGCGGCGCGCGCCACTTGCGACCGGCTGATCGTCGGCCTCAACAGCGACGCGTCGGTGAAGCGGCTGAAGGGGGCCGAGCGACCTTTGCAGGACGAGCGCGCCCGTGCCGAAGTCCTGGCCGCGCTCGAAGCGGTCGATCTGGTGGTGATTTTCGAGCAGGATACGCCACTGGAACTGATCACGCAGATTGTGCCGGCCACTTTGGTCAAGGGCGGCGATTACACCCGCGAGCAGGTGGTCGGTCACGAGATCGTCGCGGCGCAAGGCGGCGAGGTGATCCTGGTGGATATTCTGCAGGGGTTCAGCACCACGTCGCTGGTCGAACGCGCCCGCGGGGGCGGCCAATGAACATGACCCGCATCTTTAACTTTACCTGGCGCAATTGGATCATCGCGCTGCACGACGCGGTGGTCACCGCGCTGGCGGTGATCCTGAGTTTTGTGCTGCGTTTCGACGGCGAGAACCTGTGGGATCGTCTCCCGTTGCTGCTGACGATCCTGCCATATTTCGTGATCTTCAGCTTCCTCGTTTGCTACGTCTTCAATCTGACCACCACCAAGTGGCGATTCATATCGCTGCCGGATCTGCTCAACATCATTCGCGCCGCCAGCGTGTTGTCGATCGCGTTGCTGGTGCTCGACTACATCTTCCTGGCGCCGAACGTCTATGGCACGTTCTTCCTCGGCAAGACGACCATCGTCATCTACTGGTTCATCGAGGTCTTTTTTCTCAGCGGCTCGCGGCTGGCCTATCGCTATTTTCGCTATACCCGTACCCGCAACCAGGCGCTTTCGAGCGATGCCGCGCCAACGCTGCTGATCGGCCGCGCCGCGGATGTCGAAGTATTCTTGCGGGGCATCGAGAGCGGTGCGGTAAAGCGGCTGTGGCCGGTCGGCATCCTGTCACCGTCGACAGCGGACCGCGGCCAGAACCTGCGGGGCGTGCCGGTGCTCGGCGGCATCGACGATCTGCCCAACGTGGTTGAAGACTTCAAGGGCCGTAGCCGGCCGATCGAACGGGTGGTGATGACACCGTCGGCGTTCGAAACCGAAGCGCAGCCGGAATCGGTCCTGATGCGGGCGCGAAAACTCGGGCTCACCGTCAGCCGGCTGCCGTCGCTGGAAGAGAGTCGCGACACGCCGCAGCTGGCGCCGGTCGCGGTCGAAGACCTGTTGCTGCGACCCAGCGTCAAGATCGACTACGCCCGGCTGGAGAATTTCGTGCGCGGCAAGGCCATCGTGGTCACCGGTGGTGGCGGCTCGATCGGCTTTGAAATCTGCGACCGCGTTGTCACCTTTGGTGTCGCCCGCCTGTTGATCATCGAGAATTCCGAGCCGGCGCTGCACGCCGCGACCGAGCGACTGGCTGCGAAGGTGACCAGCGCGATCATCGAAGGACGGATCGCCGACGTCCGCGACCGCGACCGCATTCATCAATTGATGATCGCCTTTAAACCTGACGCGGTGTTTCACGCGGCGGCGCTCAAACACGTGCCGATCCTGGAGCGCGACTGGGGCGAGGGCGTCAAGACCAACATTTTCGGCTCCGTCAACGTGGCCGATGCGGCTCTGGCGTCGGGGGCGGATGCCATGGTGATGATTTCCACCGACAAGGCGATCGAGCCGGTCTCGATGCTCGGCCTGACCAAGCGCTTTGCCGAAATGTACTGTCAGGCGCTCGACGGCGACGCCAGCAGCGGCAGCGCCAGCAAGTCGCCGATGCGCCTGATCTCGGTTCGCTTCGGTAATGTGCTGGCGTCGAACGGTTCGGTGGTGCCGAAGTTCAAGGCGCAGATCGAGGCCGGCGGCCCGGTCACTGTGACGCATCCGGACATGGTGCGCTACTTCATGACCATCCGCGAAGCTTGCGATCTGGTGGTCACGGCGGCGACGCATGCGATGAATGCGCAACATTCCGACGCCTCGGTCTATGTGCTGAGTATGGGCCAGCCGGTCAAGATCGTCGACCTCGCCGACCGCATGATCCGGCTGTCGGGCCTGCAGCCCGGCTATGATATCGACATCGTTTTCACCGGGGTGCGGCCGGGCGAACGCATGCATGAGATCCTGTTCGCCAAAGCGGAGCCGACCAGCGAGATCGGCATCTCCGGCATCATGGCGGCGCGACCGACCGAATTGCCGCTGGAGACGCTGAAGGCGTGGCTTGCCAATTTGCGCATCGCCATCGCGACCGATCAGCATGAAGCGGCGGTTGCGATCCTCAAGGACGCCGTCCCGGAGTATCGCGCCGAAGCACGTTAATCGTTGCTCATTGGCGCGGCGTGGCGAAGGACCGCAGCACGATCGCCACGGCCCCGGCGCCGATGATCAGCAGGCCGGCATCGACAAAAGCCGACCGGAAATAGATCGTCAGCCCGGCGAGGGCGGCCAGCCCGAAATTCAGGGCGAACACCCTCGAGACCACCTGGATTACCGTAAATCCGTTGTCCGTGGCGCGTTGATAGAAATGCGAGCGATGGGCGAGCCAGATGGCCTCGCGCCGGACCAGCCGTCGCAACAGCGTCAGCGTCGCATCCGCCAGATAATACAGCGGCAGCAGGATCGCCGCGACGAGGTGGTGGGCATAGGCCAGTTCGACGAAGCACCAGGCCAGCAGCAGCCCGATCGGGAGGCTGCCGACATCGCCGAGAAATACTTTGGCGACCGGCCGGTTGAACGGTGCGAAGCCGATCATGGCGCCTCCCAGCGCCGCGGCAATGATGGTTATCGAGGGGGTGAGGTTGCCGAACAGGCCAATCAGTATCAATGCGGCGCTGATCGGCACCACCTCCGCCGCGGTCATCCAGTCGAGACCATCCATGAAATTGACGAGATTGACGAACCACAGCCCACCGAGCAGCAGCACGCCGCGCTCGATCCACATCGGGCTGTCGGGAACGATCCGGAACTCGGCGGGCACTGCGAAGAGCACCGCGCCGATGGCCAGCGCTTGCAGCAACAGCCGGGGCGCTACCGAAATCGGCCGGATGTCATCGGCGGCGCCGATCACGGCCATGACAATCGTGGCGCCGACCAAGGTCCACAGCGAGGACAGGGAGGAGGGAGCGACATTTGCCAGGGTGGCGCATGCTGTCACTAAGGTCGAAATCACGACGGCGATTCCGGCGCCCTGCGGTGTGGGAACCGTGTGGGAGGACCGCGCATTCGGGCGCGCCAGCGCGTAGCGCAGCAGCAATGGCCGAATGACGACCAACAGGGTCGCGCAGAGCAGCGCTGCGACGGTGGCAGCGCCGAAAGGGATAAGCAGATCAGAGTCGGGCATCGGGATGGCAAACGCGGAAGGAGCGATGGAGGCGGTGAACAAGGCGCGAACAGCGGCTCTTATTAGCCGGTTTTGGCGCGATTGCCATCACGGCCTCGCCAGGCCAGCAACCATGGACGGAAAGATGCTTTGCAGTTTGGGCTTTTTCTTGGGATGACGGGGGCGCGTTGCGTTGGCAAGAACGCCGCGAACGCTATGTAGCGACGAAACCGCTGCGCGCGGAGGCTGGTCGTGCCGCCGTGACCTTGTCGCAGCCAAGAGGTTCAATCATCCGATGAACAAACGCATCATTCCCCTGATCATGTGCGGCGGTGCCGGCACCCGGCTGTGGCCATCGTCGCGCGAGAGCCGTCCGAAGCAGTTTTTGCCGCTGTTTGGACCGCGCTCGACCTTTCAGGAGACCGTTCTGCGGGTGTCCGATGCCAGCCTGTTCGAACGGCCGATCGTGATCACCAATGCGGCCTACCGCTTCATGGTGCTGGAACAACTGGCTGAGATCGGCTGCGCAGCCGATGTGCTGCTGGAGCCGGCGCGGCGGGATTCCGGGCCGGCGATTGCCGCCGGCGCGGCGTTCGCGCAAACCCGCGATGGCGAGGCCGTGGTGCTCGCGCTGGCCGCCGACCATGTGGTCGGTGACAATGCCGCCTTTGTCGCCGCTTGCCGCGAGGGCCTGGCCGGCGCGGAGGCCGGCCACATCGTGACCTTCGGCGTCACGCCGGAGCGCGCGGCGACGGAATATGGCTACATTTCTCCGGGCGCCCTGATCACCGGCAGCGTCCATGCGGTGGTAAAATTCGTCGAGAAGCCGGATCCGGTGACAGCCGCCGGCTACATCGACGCCGGCTATTTGTGGAATAGCGGTAACTTCATGTTCCGCGCCGCCATGCTGCTGGAAGAATACAGCGCCGTCGATGCCGAGAGCGTGGAGACTCTCAACGAAGCGGTCAGCAAGGCTGGCCGGGATCTCGGTTTCATCACGCTCGATCCCGAGGCGTTCGGCCGGGCGAAAGCGATCTCGATCGATTATGCGGTGATGGAAAAGACCTCGCATGCCGCGGTGGTGCAGGTCGATTGCGGCTGGTCCGATGTCGGTTCCTGGCATGCCGTGTGGGAATTGTCCGACAAGGATGTGCAGGGCAATGCCGCGCATGGCACCGCGGTGTTCGAGGATTCGCGCAATTGCAACGTGACCAGCGATGGCGCGGTGGTGGCGCTGGAGGGCGTCGACGACCTGGTGGTGGTCGCAACCCAGGACGCGGTTCTGGTGTCGCGTCAGCAGGACGCCAATGGCATGAAGCGACTGGTGGCCAGGCTCAGGACCGTGGCGCCCAAGGTCACCGAGGATCATCTCAAGGTGCACCGCCCGTGGGGCTCCTACCAGTCGGTCGACAACGGCGTTCGCCACCAGGTCAAGCGCATCATCGTGAAATCCGGCGGCCGGCTGTCATTGCAGAAACATCATCACCGGTCCGAACACTGGATCGTGGTGCGTGGCGCGGCGCAGGTCACGGTCAATGAACTGGTCAAGACCGTGCATGAGAACGAATCGATTTACATCCCGATCGGCGCTACCCACCGGCTGGAAAATCCCGGCAAGATTCCGCTGGAACTGATCGAGGTCCAGACCGGCAGCTATCTCGGCGAGGACGACATCATTCGCATCGAGGATGATTACCGGCGTAGTTAAGCGGGCGACGAGCTTAATGCAGCCCCTGGTTGATCGAATTGAAACCAGATTCCTCTGGAGGTTGTAAGTTATTTTGGGAAAATAACTAAAGCTCAAGGTTGCAGTTCCTTGACGGCGTGCGGCCCATTGCGGAGGACACTTTTTGGGCCGCATTTTGAGATATGCGTTTGCTTCAGGAAACAACAACATGGAAGAAAAAGACATTATATTCCAAAAAACTGTCAATTTAAGATTTATTATTTTGTATTAATGTCGTTCTGCTTATCCAAGTAGTGTTTTCCTGGCAACACATCGGCTGTGTTTTGTGAATTGTGGCTTTTGATGTTGCGACGGGTTACAGCTTTTGTTAGCGCTCAAGCATGGAACAGATTTCAAAAACGCTCGTTGTGGTTGTTTTTCTGGGTCTTGGGTTGCGGGTTGCGCACGCCGCCGAGCCATTCTCAATTCTGGACGCCATCAATCAGGCGGTGAAAACAAACCCCGGTGTTGGCGAGGCATCGGCTAATCGCCGCGCCACGGAGGCCGAGCTGGGGCAAAGCCAAAGCGCGCTTCTGCCGCAAATTCGGCTACAGGCCAACGCCGGGCCGGCGATGATCAATCGCTATATCACGCCGGCCCCGGTAGGTAACGGAAGCTACATCAATGGCCGGGAGGCTTCGGTCGTTGTTCCCCAGCTGGTTTTTGACGGCTTTTCGTCGATCAACGAGATCTGGCGCCAGGCCGCCCGCGTCGATGCCGCCGCGTTTCGGGTGCTTGAGCGCACCGAATTGATCGCGCTGGACGCCGCCGAGGCCTATGTCGATGTCACCCGTTATCTTCGTCTGGTCGCGCTCGCCGAGCAGAATCTGCAGATTCACCTGGAACTGCGCAAGAACGTGCGTGCCCGTTTCGCCGGCGGCCGTGCGGGGGAGGGTGATACCCAGCAAGCTGAAGAGCGTGTGGCTTTTGCCGAAGCCGCGGTGGCGGATTTCCGGCTCAGCCTCGATTATGCGCGGGCCAAATATCGCAAGACGGTGGGTTTAGAACCGTTCAACGTGCGTTTCCCCGGGCGGCTTCCTGAGATGCCGGCGAGCAAGAACGACTCGCTCGACGTTGCCTTCAAGTACAATCCGACCATTCGTGCCGCGGGCGCGGACGTGCTCGCCGCGAAGCGGGCCTTCGACTCCACCGCGGGCGCGTTCGTGCCGAATGTCGCGCTCGAAGGCTCGGCCACCCGTGGGCGTGATTCGGTGATCTATCCCGGCAAGTACGACGAAGTCAGTGGCAAGGTCGTGGTTAGCTGGGACATCTTCAACGGCGGCCAGGACAGTTGGAAGCGCGCCGAGGCCGCCGAACGCATGATCGAGCAGCAGCAGAAACATGCGCGGCTGCAACGGGAAGCGCTCGAATCGCTCGACAAGGCATGGGCGGCGCGTACCATCACCTCCGAGCGTGCCGCCGCCTTGCTGCGCGAGGTCGATGCCGCACGTCGCACCTTTGCCGCCTACAATAAGGAATATGAACTCGGCCAGCGCACGCTAATCGATCTGCTGAACTCGCAGAACCAGTTTTTCAACGCGCAGGTATCGCTGGTCTCGGCGCGCGGCGTGGCCGTATTCGCGGACTATCAGTTGCTGGCCGCGATGGGACAGTTGTTGTCTTACCTCAAGACGGGTCGGCCGCCCGAAGCTGATCCGATCGAGAGCCAGCCGCTGGGACTCATTCCCGTCCGGCTGCCGCCGATCCTGCTGGCCGCGCCTGAGCCGGGTTCCGAACCGCTGATTACGGTGCTGCCGATCCCGCATTGGAACTCACCGTTCGCGCTCATACCGGAGCCTCGGGTCGTCACTTTCGGCGACCGCTGGACGTCGAATGATTCGTTGAATGCGAATGCGTTGTTTCTGGCGTCGGGGGCATTCGGGCAGGGCAATTTGTCGGCGAAGACGGCGATCGCCGGCAAGCAATGATCGCAGCGACATGACCATGGCTTGGAATTGATCCGAGTCCGGTTGGTCGTGGCTTCAGACAACGCAGGCTGTTTTGCGCGATCGCGGCTAGGGCTCAACCCTAAGTAATAATTGGCGATGGTGTTTGGGCCGTTCAGGCGCCTGGTATTTCCGAGGCATCATTGAATATCATTTCAAACAAGTTTGACGTTGCTGCGGACGAAGCGGAGCCCGCCGTGGCGGTGCCGCCGTCGGATCATACGGATTCGCTGACCGACAGTCTGTTATATCTGGCCGCGTATCATGGCCGAGCCCTCAGCCGCGGCGCGCTGTTGGCCGGACTTCCCGTCGAGCGCGGCGTGTTGACAGCCGCGCTGTATGAGCGTGCCGCGCAGCGCGCCGGACTCGAGGCTGAACTGAAAGAACGCAAGCTCGCGGATATCCCGGCGCTGGTGTTACCCGCGGTGTTGCTGTTTCACGATGGCGCGACGCGAATTCTTCGCGATATCGATCCGGCGGCCAAGCGCATGACGCTGGCCGATCCGTCGAAACAGGGAGCCGATGCCATCGAGCGCATCGATCTCATCGAGACGCGATATGCTGGCTTTGCCTATTTCGTGCGACCGGCGAATGTCGGAGATCCTCGCGCGGTGGCGACCGGCGACCTGCCGAAGAAGCACTGGTTCTGGTCGGTGGTGAGCCGCTTCGGTGCCAATTACGGCCATGTCGCGGTCGCCGCCTTCATCGTCAACATGCTGGCGCTGGCGGCACCGCTGTTCACCATGAGCGTCTATGATCGGGTGATTCCAAACGGGGCGATCCCGTCTCTGGTCGCGCTGGGGATCGGGCTCGGCCTCGCGATCGCCTTCGATTTCCTGCTCAAGGTAGTGCGCAGCCGCATCATTGACATGACCGGCAAGAAGATCGACGTCGTGCTGGCGGCGAATATCTTCGAGCATGTGATGGCGGTGAAGATGGACAAGCGTCCGCCGTCGGTCGGCATCCTTGCCAACCAGATGCGCGACTTCGACTCGGTGCGCGAGTTCTTCACGTCCGGCACGGTGGTTTCGGCAACCGACATGCTGTTTGCGATCCTGTTCATCGCCGTGTTGTTCGTGATCGCAGGCCCGCTGGCCTGGATTCCGCTGGCGATGCTGCCGGTCATGATCGGGGTCGGATTGCTGGTGCAGCGACCGCTCGACCGCGCGATGCGGCGGCTGCAGGCGGAGTCCGCCGCCCGTCACGGCATTCTGGTCGAATCGCTGAGCGGCATCGAGACGGTGCGCGCCGTGGCCGGCGAAAGCCGCGTGCAGACGGTGTGGGAACGCTCGGTCGCCGCCACCGCGCGATCGAGCGAGGACGTGCAGTTCTGGTCGTCGCTGGCCATGACCAGCGCCAGCGTCGCCACCCAGCTCTGCAGCCTGTTGCTCGTCGTGGTCGGCGTGTTCCTGATTCTCGACGGCAAGCTGTCGGTAGGCGCGCTGGTCGCCGCCAACATGCTGTCCGGACGCATCCTCGGACCGATCGCCGGCATCGCCGCGGTGATGACGCGGGCCACGCAAACCTCGTCGGCGCTGCGTTCGATCGATCGCCTGATGGGGCTGGAGCGCGAGCGGCCGCCGGAAAAGATCTATGTGGCGCGCGAGGTCACTCAGGGCAGTATCGAGTTCAGGAATGTCAGCTTTTCCTATCCCAACAGCCCGACCAAGGCGCTCGACGGCGTTTCCTTCCATGTCAGAGCCGGCGAAAAAATCGGCATTATCGGCCGCGTCGGATCGGGCAAGACCACGGTGGGCCGGCTGGCAACGGCGTTCTATCCGCCGAGCGAAGGCAGTATCCTGATCGACGGCATCGATATCCGGCAATACGACCCCGCGGATCTTCGCGCCGGGATCGGCTTCGTGCTGCAGGACACTGATCTGTTCTACGGCAAGCTGCGCGACAACATTACGCTGGGCCGGACGGCCGCGACCGACGAAGAGGTGCTGGCCGCGGCGCGGCTGTCGGGCGTCGAGACCTTCATTGCCGGCCACCCCCAGGGCTACGACATGATGATCGCCGAGGGCGGACGTAGCCTGTCGGGCGGCCAGAAACAGGCGATTGGCCTGGCCCGCGTGCTGATCCGCAAGCCGCGGGTGCTTTTTCTGGATGAGCCGACCGCGCATTTCGACGTGCGCAGCGAGAGCGAATTCCTGGAGCGGCTGAAGGCGCTGGCGAAGGGCGAAATGTCGATCATCGTCTCGACGCACCGGCCCTCGCTGCTGTCGCTGGTAGACCGCATCCTGGTGTTCGACCATGGTAAGATCGTCGCCGATGGCCCCGCCGACCAGATCCTGACCCGGCTGCGCCCGCAGCCGGCAAGCGCCGAGGGGAAGGCCGCCCATGTCGCAGTCTGATTTTGCCTTCTCCAACGATATTCGTGCCGCCGTCGCGCTGCGAACGCCGCGGACGTCGCGCATGCTGTTGCTCACCGTCACCGCGCTGCTGGCGGCATTCCTGATCTGGGCGCATTTTGCCGTGCTCGACGAGGTCAAGCGCGGTAACGGCCGCGTGGTGCCGTCACGCCAGACCCAGGTGGTGCAATCGCTGGAAGGCGGCATCATCAGCGAATTGCTGGTCCAGGAAGGTGCCATCGTCAACAAGGACCAGCCGCTGGCGCGGATCGAGGATACCAACTTCGCCTCGCAATTCGGCGAAATCCGCGAGCGTCGCGGCGCGATGGCGGCGCGGGTGATCCGGCTCGAGGCTGAAACCTTCGGCAAGGACATCGTCGAATTTCCCGACGAACTGACGCGGATCGCGCCGCGCGCGGTGCAGACCGAGCGCAGCGTGTTCGACGCGCACGCCCGGAAGCTGGCGCAGGACATCGATGTCATCGCCCAGCAGGAATGGCAGAAGAAAAAGGAAATCGACGAGTTGCGCGCCTCCGAAACGCGGTTTGCCGAGACGCTGACGCTGCTGACGCGCGAGACGCTGCTGACACGCCGGCTCTACGAACAGAAAGTCGTGCCCGAGATCGAGATGCTGCGCGCCGACCGGCAGGCCACCGACATGCGTGGCCAGCTCGCCGTGGTACAGGCGACGATGGTCAAGACCGAGGCGGCGGTGAAGGAAGCCCAGTCGCGGCTGAAGAACGTCAGCGCGGCGTTTCGCGCGCAGGCCGAAGACGATCTCGCCAAGTCGCGCGGCGATCTGGCGGTACTCGACGAGAATATCAAGTCGGCCCAGGATCGCGTTCGTCGCACCGAACTGCGCTCGCCGGTCTACGGCATCGTCAACAAGCTCAACGTCAACACCATCGGCGCCGTCGTGGCGCCGGGCGCCAGCCTGATGGAAATCGTGCCGCTCGACGATACCCTGCTGGTGGAGGGGCGCATTCGTCCGCAGGATATCGCCTTCATCCGTCCCGACCACGAGGCCGTCGTCAAGCTGAGCGCGTATGATTCCTCGGTCTACGGATCACTGCACGGCCGGGTCGAGCGGATCAGCGCCGACACCATCACCGACGACAAGGGCGACAAGAACGAGCGCGGCGAGACCTTCTACCGTGTCATGGTGCGTACCGAGAAAAACCATCTCGGCACCGCCGCTAATCCGCTGCCGATCATTCCGGGCATGGTGGCCACCGTCGAAATTCTGACCGGCAAAAAATCGGTGCTGGATTATCTGGTCAAACCAGCACGGACGCTGCGCGACGAAGCGTTTCGCGAGCACTGAGCCGCGCGCGCGGGCGCGGCTGGCAGAGTCAACGAAATCTGAATCCGGTTTGCTAAAATGCGAGCAAATGTGTTTGCCGGCGGTTGAGGTCGTTGATCGAGATTTTCCCGCTGGTTGACGCGCTTTAACCGGCCCGAAGCCGCCCCGAATTATTCCTTGTCCCATCAGATCCGGGACAGGGATCGACGCATAGACGTCGGCCGATGCCCCGGACAACGGGGCGTCAGTCATGTTGCGTATCAGTCAGGCGCGGACACTTCCGCGGATGTTTGTCATCGTGCTTGCCGGTTTGCTCAGCGCCGGCGGATGCAGCGCGGCGAGTGCGAAAGCGCGAACGAAAAGGGCCTTGCCGGCTCCGGCGGTCGAGATCGTGCCCGCCGTCATGACCGCGCCGGTGCGTTTTTTCACCATCAACCAGGTGCTTGCCAGGCGCGATGCAAGGGCCGTTGGATCGAGGCTGATCGAGCTGGCATCCGCGGGCTCCTCCTCGGATGTCGGCGCAAAGGTGCGGAGTGACGTAGCGGCGTCCGTGCAGATACCACCGATTAGCGACGAGCCCTTCGGCCTGTTTACCTTCCGCGCGCCCGAGGGGCTGCTGTGGACCAAGTGGCGCGGCGTCGAGGCTCGAATGGGCGCGGAATTGAAGTCGATCGACGGGTGCAAATCCGGCAATGATATATGCTCTACCGGTGCCCGGAAATTCATTGCCTTCGACGAAGCAGCTTCGGCGGTTGGGGACTTGCGCTCGCGGGTCGAGATCATCAATCGCGATGTCAATCAGGCGGTGCGTTATGTCAGCGACTTCCAACAGCATGGTGTGGCCGATCTGTGGAGTTCGCCGCTGGAGACGCTGACGGCCGGGACCGGTGATTGCGAGGACTATGCGATCGCGAAACTGGCACTGCTGCGCGCGGCCGGCGTCGCGGAAGCTGATATCAAGCTGATGCTGGTCCGCGATACCGCGGTTCGCGAGGACCATGCGGTGCTCGGCGTGCGCATCGACGACCGCTGGCTGGTGCTGGACAATCGCTTTTCGCGGCTGGCCGAAACCCGCGACCTCCCGCATTTCATGCCGCTGTTCGCCATCAACTATCAGGGCGTCAGCCTGTTCGCCGCGCCCTATGCCGAGCGGCTGCATCATGAGAGTGAAAGCGACATGCTTCCCGCCGCCGAAAGTGGCTTGTCGGGTAGCGGTCAGGGTCTGCCGCTGATGCTGTAAATCGCTACCTCCCGCTAGTTTGCTACTTCAGAGATATCTCGCAAGATAATATCCGCTATGCTTGTAATAGGTCGTATTTTGCGATCTTATTGCGGCGGTAATGGAGCTAGGCGAGGGGACGGCGATGCGGTTGAGCTATTGGTTGTTGCTTGGGGTTTTGCTCGTTCCCGGCCTCGCCGGATCGATTCAGGCGCGCGCGCAGGGGATGTTGCCCGGCGCCGAATTCGCCATCGACTGCCAGAATGGCGCGGCGTACCGGCTGAGCTCCGGGCCGGTCACCTTTCCAGGCGATATCGTGACGGCACGGCTTCATCTGTCGCCGCGTCATGCATTGCCCGTTCGGTTGATCCCGATGGGACAGGGCTATCGCTATGCTGGCCGCGGGGTCTGGCTCGACGGCATCCGCGATCACGCGCTGCTCTATCGCAGCAAGTATCATCCGGTGGCTTGCACCATTTCTCGCGCCTGATCCGCAACCAGGATCGGCGCCAGGTTTTTCGCAATAGCGGGCGTCAAGACCGTGGGTCCGGATGTCGTCGAGGCGAGGCAAGCCGGCTGCGAGACGACGTTGAGACGCTAGGACAAATCTTTTTACATTCAGCCCAACAAGCATTTGGTATCAAGGCACCAAATATTGAAAGGTTGTGCGATGCATTATTGTCCTCTCTTGGTTGAATATTATATTAAGTCAGCGTATTAAACATCGCTAATTGTACGTCGACTGGTTTTATCTGTAGTAATATTTTATGTAGTCGAAATAATAACTTTGATCCCATCCAATAAAATGAATCTAGTCTAGTAAATGACTTTTGATATTTACATATCTTAACATGAAATCTGATTTTCGAATTTAACCAACACGCTGACAAACCTTATAAAATTTTCGGGATTTATTGAGGTCAATTCATTTTTAAGAATATTTTAATACTCACGGGGAGGGCGAACCAGCGACCTCCCACCATCGTGAGGTTGTTCGATGAATGCTCCCGTCGTGCTCGCCCAGCTGTCGAATTCGGCTGCCACGCCCACGAATCTGCCGCCCAAGAATCTGAAGATCGAGAAGCCGCCGGGCGGGCAGGCCGTGACCGTCCATCTCGATGGCAACACCCGCGTGGATTTCTCCGACGTTGCCAGTGAAAGGCTGACCTTTGTGCGGGTTGGCGACCGGCTGGTCGTGCTGTTCGATAACCAATCCACGGTCACGGCCTGCCCGCCCGGCGGCTTCTCGA